>JADHWK010000079.1 GCA_016783505.1 Candidatus Zhuqueibacterota bacterium
CCGTCAGCTTTCCCCTGCCCTGATAAAGGGAAATCCGGTGGTGCTTAAACAGCTTTTCTATCCCCTCAACCAGACCGGATACCACCCGGTTTTTTCGCGCCTGGATTTTTTCCCAATCGAAGGAAATGGAGTCCGACAGAATGCCGAATTCCCCGGCTCGGCGGGCCTGATTCAGGACACGGCAGGAGGCCAAAAGGGCCTTGGTGGGAATGCACCCCCGGTTAAGGCAGACCCCCCCCAGTCTGTCCTCTTCCACCACCGCCACCTTAAGCCCCAGTTGCGCCGCCCTAATGGCGGCCACATATCCCCCGGGGCCAGCGCCTATTACGATAACATCGTAGTCCAATTATCAGTCAACTCTTATTTTGCAAGCACCATTTTCATGACTTTCAAAAACCTTTTTTCTGTCGTCTGGGACAAGGATTGGGCTTCAATTCTTAAGAGGTATACACCAGAAGCAAACCCATTAGCATTCCAGTTGACTATGTGATATCCTGTGTCCCTATGTTCATCAACCAATGTTGCTATTTCTCGCCCGAGGATGTTAAATATCCTCATAGTTACCTTTGACTCTTCAGGAAGCCTGTATTTGATAATGGTTGTTGGATTAAACGGATTCGGATAATTTTGATACAAAGTAAATCCATTAATTACCCTCCCCTCATTCTCAATTATCCCGGTGGGTGGTTCTTCTACAAAATTGCCAGTGCCGTCATTAAAAAGAATATGTAAATTTCCCGGTAAATAGCTATGAATATAATGTATAGTAATTATATCATTCCAACCATTATCATCTAAATCTGCAGAGAAACATCCTATACAATATAAATTAGCGCAATAACTTATTTCCTCTGAAAAGGTTCCGTCCGCATTATTCATTCTTAAGAAAACTTGATCTAAATCTGGTACATCTTTTGTATAAATTATATCTAAATAACCATCATTATTAATTTCCACTATTTGTAGATCAAAAATTCCCCCTAAGACTTGAACTTCATATTCAAGAGTGAAATTACAGCTATCATCATTTTCATAAATTTGCAAAAAATGTTGTAAATGGGGAGCCCCATATCTGGAGACTATTAAATCATTATCCCCATCATTATCTATATCCGCAATCTTTAATTCATTCTGGTAATTTGTTTCATCAACCAAAATATATTCAAAACCATATGTATAACTAAGATAAACTTCTAATTTTAACCCACAGACAACAATATCATCCCTGCCATCATTATTTAGATCACCACAAGCAATACCCCCCGGATAGTAATCTACATAATAATATTCGGGCGATGAAAATTGGCCCGTACCATCATTTCCCATAACTCCCCAAAACTGTCCACTATGAGAGGCTACCACTATATCTATGTCATTATCATTGTCTATGTCGCCACTTGAAATTATTCCAACTCCTTCATTAGTGTTTAAAGAAAAATGAGATATATCACCAAGATTGAAATTATTAATAATAGCAATATATTCATTTTCCTCTTCAGAGTTATAATGTTTTGCAATTATTTCAGGGAATTCATTTAAGTTTAAATTTTTAATTTGTATATCTGGTTGCCAAGCAAATAAAAATATGGAATCAATTAATGTAAATTCACCCTCTCCATTGTTTTGTAAAATAGAAACACCACCCCATTCGGTTTGGCTATTATAATTATGCCCCACAACAATATCTTTATCCCCGTCTAAATCTAAATCTTCAGCATAAACAGAATAGGCAGCACGGGGAACGGTGTATTCTGCGGCGAAGATGCTGGTAAAAACTAACAAAATTGAGCATATTAAAATTGAATACTTCATCTTTTCTTCTTCCGCCGCCGCCACCCCGGGGCCCGGTGGGAGGTATCGTCCTTGATCACCCCGATGGGCTTCAGTTTTGCCACCACTTGAGCCAGCCCGGCCACTACCACCGAATCAATGATCTCGTCAATATCCTTATATGCCAGCGAGCACTCGTCCACCACCGACCGGTAGTTGCGGGCGTTCATCAACACATTCCCCAGCGCCCGTTCAAACTGCTCTTGGGTGATAATCTTGGTGGCCCGCTTCCGGGACATCACCCTACCGGCCCCATGATTTATTGAGGAATAACTCAGCCGGTTGCCCTCGGAATCCACTCCCACCATAATGTATGAGGCGGTGCCCATGGACCCGGGCAGGATTACGGGGTGACCGGTGTTGAACCAGCGGCTCCCCTTCAGCAGGGGATGCCTGGGGGGCAACGCCCGGGTGGCCCCTTTGCGGTGCACCCAGAACCGCTCGCCAAAGTGCTCCTCCAGCATGGCGTTGTTGTGGCAGACGTCGTAGAGGAGGCTCATCTTGACACCGGGGAATACCTTTTCTATATTCTGCATCACGTATTTGGCCATCACCGCCCGGTTTTCAACGGCGAAGTTCAGCGCCGACCTCATCTCAGCAATGTAGTGTTGACCTTCAGGGGTGTCAACCCCCATATACATCCCATCCCGATCCAGGTAGGTGATGCCCAGCCGGTCGAATTTCTTCCGGGTAGTGGTCACCCAGTAGTCGGCGATCTGATAACCCAGGTTGCGGCTTCCCGAGTGGACCATGGCGACGATTTGATCCTTCCTTAAACCCCATTTCTCAGCGATGTCCGTATGGATCTCTTCCACCACCTGGATTTCGATAAAGTGATTGCCGCCCCCCAGGGAACCCACCGATTTCATGGCTCTCTTAATGACATCCCCCGACAGGTGCTCCATGACCGGAATGTCCTTGGAAATCCGAAAGGGTCGGTGCTCCCGGATCTCGGGGTCATCGGAGGAACGTCTACCCCGGAAAATGTCGAACAGTTCTGATTGGGTCTTAGTGTCGAAGGAACGAACCTTCTCGCCTAAGGGGATGTCGTGAAGAATGCCGTCCATAAGGGCTCTCACCTGAGCCCGATTGATCTCACCGTTCGTCCTCAGATCGTGGACATTCAGATTTGTGAGAATGAGTCTCATCCCGCAGCCGATGTCCACCCCCACCGCCCCCGGGGAGATAATGGTCTTCGAGGCGGCCACGCAACCGATGGGGCAGAAATACCCATGATGGGCGTCGGGGGTGATTACCACATCATCCACACCCGGGGTCAGGATCACATTCCTGGCCTGACGGTAGACACCCTCCTCAATCTGTTCCAGGATTTTCTCGTTGGCGATGTATTTGATCGGCTTTTTGCCCTTAATCTCCTCAATGTAGAAATTAGTCCCAATTTTCTTGAGCCCGTTCATAGTAACCCCTTTGAAATGCCTTAAAAAATAATGATAAAAATAGGATTTGTCAAGATTTATTTTAAATAAAAACCCACACCGGTCAGGTGTGGGGAAGTCAATGAGTGGTCGGTGAATCGGAAAACACCGTCGGCCCGAAGGGTCTTGGGAAACGATCTTGGGAAATGACACTGAAATGATTGCTGATTGCTAATTGCTGATTGTTGCTGGAGCCTGGGTTTTAACAATTAGCAATTAACAATCAACTTTTTAATGGTTTCAGTGTTGAATTCCCGGATTTAGTATAATCTAACCCTGTCCTTTTTGCTCCTTTTTCTCCTCTACGTCCTCTTCAATCTGGACCTTATCAATCTCATCTTTAATGTCCCGGGCACCCTTTCGAAACTCGGTAATCGCCTTGCCCAAACCCCGGGCAATCTCGGGAATTTTCTTGCCCCCAAAAAGGAGCAGGATCACCAGACAGATGACGATCAATTCCCAACCACTCGGAAGCATGCTAATATCCTCCTTGATAATAATATATTTTATTAAATATAACCAATATTACCCGTATTGTCAAGTTAAATAGTCAACCGCCATATCAAGAAAACTTTTGACATCCCCTCTGGTTCTGAACTACATCGCTTACTGTCATTCCAACCCCTTCATTTCATGTCATTCTGACCCCGCCCCTAGATCGTCCCGAAAGTTTCGTGAGAAGAATCTCGTCTTTAAAAACCGTTGAACTGGGTTTTTTCTATTTTTCAGCTTTGCATGTAGAGTGAAATTAAACTCTCCTGACCACCTCGATAACTTCGGCTGGACTCTGGGCGGTCAGCAGCCCCTCCCTGAAGTCATTCCGTTTGAGAAGCCTGGTGAGTTTGGCCACCATTTTCAGGTATTCACTGACCAGATGTTTGGGGATGCCGAAGAGAAATATAAATCGGGCCGGCTCCCCATCTTGACCCCCAAAATCAATACCCTTCTGGGAACGGCCGAAGGCGATGATGGTATCGCTAACGGTATCGGTACGGGCATGGGGAAGGGCCGCTCCCTTCTCCAATCCAGTTGGCACCTCCCGTTCCCGATTCATCACATCCTTCTGAAACCGATCCAGGTCTTTAATCTGGGGGTTTCCAGCCAGCCCCTGGATGATCTCACGGATGGCATCCATCTTTTCAGCGGCCTTAAGGTCGAGAAAAACGGCTTCCTCCCGGAGCATTTCAGACAGTGACTTCACGAACTTTAAATATCCTTAATATCATATTCACAATTGCTCAATATTATCTCCCTTACAGTTTATTGGATAGCTGTTATATATTTTAAAAACCGCTCTAAAGAGGCGGTTCTGGATAAATAATTGCTAAATAAAGCATTGACCAGAATCCTATCTTCAGATAGGTTGAGTATGGCTTTCCCAAACCGGATGGGTCCCGGTCTGTCCAGTTAAGGGAAAAATTGACTTCGTCGGGCTTTTATTAATGCCTTAATTCGTTCAACCAATCCCCTTCTTTTCCGCAAGATGTGCTTGATCTCCGACACTCGGCCCCGTGTCTCTTCAATCCCATCATGGATCAGGCTGTTCATCTCCCGAAACTGGGCCCAGTGAACGTTCCTCTCCCGGGGGTGAAGGACCAGGTCAGCATCGGCCAACAGGGTGTCTTTAAAGCCATACATGGTGATGCGGTTGGCCTGAAAGATGACATCAATAACGTTATTCGGATGATCCTCCAGGGTTAAGCGTTGACTCACGTCCACCCCGATAACCACATCCGCCCCCATCTGCCGGGTTTTGGCGGCGGGGACCAACGCTACCACACCCCCATCCACCAGCAGCCGATCCTCCCAGACCAAAGGGGGCAAATATCCGGGCATGGAGGCACTGGCCTGAACGGCCCGTTGAATGTCCCCCTGCCGGAACAAGACCCCTTCGCCGGTAACCAGATCGCAGGCCATCGCGGCAAAGGGAATCCGGGTATCCTCAAATTTTCCCGGATCAACGAGAAAGTGGATCACCCCCTCCAGCCGTTTGGAATCGGCAATAGAGATACGGGTGATGGAGAGATTGATCACCAGCCGCTCCCGCACCCGCTTGGCCATCTGCCCGAAGAAGTTCTCCCCGTTTTTGCTCCGGTTGAAGATATCCATCCCGCTGCGGCCGAACTCATCGCTTTCCAAAAACGCCCTGAATTTATCCTCCACGTAGTCAGCCGATGGATGTTGGGCGTACATAGCCCCTACCACGGCCCCAATGCTGGTCCCCACCAAAAGGTCAATGGGGAAGCCCGCTTCCTCAAAGCCCTTCAGCACCCCGATGTGGGCCAACCCCCGGGCTCCCCCACCCCCCAGGGCCAGACCAACCTTTAGTTTTTTGGCCATTGGACATAAAACAATGAATTACGACAATCTTTGTTCTATCAAGGTTGAACCTCCGCAATGCTTCAAGGTGCAACCTTTAAGCAACAGAAATTAACAAAACTAAAAGTAAAGATAAAAAAGCATTTTGTCAAGAAAAATAAAAAGCCCCATCGCTAAACAGGGCTTTCTTTCTGAATGTAGCCGCAGGTTACGCCATAGGCGGATCTGCCTCAGGCATGACTTTATGCCTGAGGATGACAACCCCGCACCCATAAAGGGTACAGCTATTTCTGCAATAAGTAGGGTTATTTCAAAGAAAAGGAAAAGCCGCCGCATCCAGCAGGCCATAGCGGATAAGATTGGTCTGCCGGTGGAGGAGGTTTTTCCGCCACGGAAGAAGGTTAGATAATAACATTAAAATAACATTTGACAATATAGAACTTCCAATTTATATCTATTTAATAAACAAACCGTAAATCGCTAAACTAAGACCGCAAATTGAAATAGCGGTTGCGAAAATCGCAATTACAAAATTTACTTGGTTTTTATGATTCATTTGAAGTTTTACGAAATTATCAGCAATTATAAACATATTAATATTAAGTCGATTTATCATGTTTGATAAAAGATTTGTAAAATGTAGCACCCCAAGTTCTCTTTCTTCGTCTTTAATAAATGTAAAATTTGGATTATATAAAAATTTGGTTGCTAATGCATCCCATTCCCTAAAATCCTTCTGCAAATCCTCCATTGGTTGATAAAATGCTTTTAATCGAGATTTTTGACAAAAAAGAAAGACTCTTGGCTGTTTTAAATCATGAAGTTGTTTATTGATGGTGTTCCATTTTTGCATTATAAGATCAAATCTATCATAGATCTTATAATAATCTGGATTCTTATCGCGGCTAAGTCCTATTCTATGCCTTCTAATTTGACTACAATTATCTGATGTCATACACTTACTTTAACTAATTTGTTTTGAATAAATGTCTTGGTAGCCCCACTTTGGAATTAATATAATAATATAGAAAGGACTTTCTCAACGACTATTTCAAAAAAAGAAAAGGCTCGGTTGTTGTCTAATCAGCTCAGCCTATTAGACTTGAGCCAGAAGCCTGAACCCGGATCGTTCAATATTGCTTCAGAATTGCAGCATTCACTGTCTGAAGGAATTCGTAGGTCCGGGCTTTCTCGTTATCAGGAAGCAGCTCAGATCCTTTAATTTAGAAACCATCTTTTATATAAATGTAGCCGCAGACTTTATGTCTGCGTTTGGTCATATAATTACGCACCCATAAAGGGTGAGGCTACCTCTATTCATAGGACTTATTTCAGCAGTATCATCCAAAGTCTCGAAGTAAGGCTCTGGCGGATAAATACCTCCACCTGGAGAGCATAATCTTTTTCATAGTTTTAACAAGTAAAGCTTATTCCTTGGTAATATAAACCTTCTCCATCACCATCTTTTCCAGGGGGTTATTCCTTTCGTCAGTAGGGACAGCGGCGATCTTATCCACCACATCCATCCCCTCGATCACCTGGCCGAAGACGGTATAGTTACTGTCCAGATGGGTAAGGGGTTTCAGACAGATGAAAAACTGAGAGCCAGCGGAGTTGGGATTCTCCGATCGCGCCATGGACAGGGTTCCCTTTAAGTGGGGCCGGTCGTTAAACTCTGCGTCAATGGTATATCCAGGTCCTCCAGACCCGTCGTTCATTTGGTCATCATCCTTACTCAGGAGGTCGCCGCCCTGGATGACAAAATCCGGGATAACCCGATGAAAGGTAGTACCGTCATAAAACCCCTCTGAGGCCAGCTTCTTAAAATTGGCCACATGGCCGGGGGCCTCTTTGGGAAAAAATTCCAACACGATCTTGCCCTTGTCGGTCTCGATAACCGCCACTTCTTTTACCCCCTTTCCACATCCCCCCAACAGCAGCAGGGCACAAAGGGCCATTATTGTTACGGTCCGAATCATCGGTTCCTCCATGGATTATTTAGTTCTGATACAAAATTATCATTTTGACCCCTAAGGGATGCTTTCACACTGTTTGTAACAATGTGTTATATGCGGTGTGAGTTTAAACTTCTGCTCCGAAAAAAAATTGTCATTCCTCATAATGCATACTTGTCGGCATGAGGGTTTGTCAAGGATTAACAATACACCCGTAGGGTGTAAGATCGGTTTAAAAGTATTTAGCACCAGAAACTACTTAAAGATAAAAATGAAGTAGAAACTAATCACGTAAACGACCACGATCACCAGGGACTGCCAGCTTAATCTAAGGAATTTACCCTTAGCCGGATTTTTGATACTGAAGATAACGAACAGGGTAAGCAGGATGCCGGCCGCCAGGGTCAACCCATGGGTCGGTGACACGACGGCCAGGATTGACCCATTGGGGTAAGCGAGGTCGGCAAAGAAGATGATCAGCATGTTGGCCATATTGCTCCCCAGCACGTTCCCGAAGGCCATGCCCGCCAGACCCAACCTCAGGGCGGAGAGGGATACCACCAGTTCGGGAAGGGAGGTGGCGGCCGCCAGGAACAGGCTTCCCACAAAGGTCCTTCCCCAGCCCGTAATCTGGG
>JADHWK010000080.1 GCA_016783505.1 Candidatus Zhuqueibacterota bacterium
AGCCCGGAGGATATGGGTGCAGTATCGAAGAACTCGACAGATTGGTCGATATTGCTTCTCACGTAGAGGGAGTGATAGGAGCTAGATTAACTGGTGCAGGTCTTGGAGGATGTGTAGTCGCTATCGTTAAAGCAGAAAAGGTGAAAAAGTTTAAGCAGGCTATAAGAGAAAATTATTACATTCCTAAAAAACTACCTTTTGGGGATGACGTGTGTGTTACCGTAGGAGGTGCTGGAATATTGGATCTGTAGATAACTACACAAGCTATGCGGGACTATTTAATAAAGGGAGGCCAAAATGGGTAAGGCAAGGTTAGGGTTCGGTATAATTGGTTGTGGCACTATTGCCCCATTTCATGTTAATGGTATAATGAAAAACAAGGATGCAGATCTTGTTGCTGTATCCGATGTAAGAGAGGATAAAACGAAAGAGTTTGCTGGAAAATATGGTATTGATTGGTATACGGATTTTCATCAACTATTGAGAAGAAATGATATAGATATCGTTAGTATTTGTACGCCTAGTTCGATGCATGCGGATATGACCGTTGCAGCTGCAAAGGCAGGAAAACACGTGATTGTGGAGAAACCTTTGGGAATCAACTTAGAACAAACTGACAGGGCTATAAAAGCGTGTCAAAAGGCAGGAGTGAAACTCGCCGTTGCCTTTCAGCTGCGCCTCGAGGGCACTTTTAAAGGGGTTAAAAGAGCAATCGATGAGGGTGTATTGGGAAACTTGATACTTGGAGATACATACATAAAAAGCTATCGGTCGCAGGAATATTACGACTCTGCCGATTGGAAAGGAACATGGGAATTTGACGGTGGCGGTGCACTTATGAATCAAGGTATTCACGGTATAGACTTGTTGCTTTGGATGATGGGACCGGTGGACACCGTTTATGCTTATACGGGTACATTGGCTCGGAACATACAAGTAGAGGATACGGCTGTGGCTGTTTTGACCTTTAAGAATGGAGCCTTTGGAGTTATTGAGGGAACAACTTCTGTGTATCCGGGATTAGAGCCACGCTTAGAGATACACGGCACAAAGGGTACGGTGGTTATGGTAGGTAACAATATAGAAAGGAGGGAGATTATTGGTGAGGAGAAAGAGAAGCCAATATACAAAGAGAGTAGTGTAGGTAGAGGAGTGGCTGAGCCAACAGACATTGGCATGGAAGGGCATAGATTGCTGATCGAAGACATGATAGAAGCTATGAAGGAGAATAGGAGCCCGGCTATTAACGGCTCAGAGGGAAGGAAAGCTGTGGAGTTAATTCTAGCCATATACCGATCTGCACGAACCAACAAAGCAGTTAAATTAGGAACCTGATTTATCACAGGTATTCGACTATTTTATAATTTTGGTAGCATAAAAAACTCTTGACATTTTGAAAAATAAGGCATAAGTTACCACTCCAAGTTTATCAAGTATAACATACGAAAGGAGGAGCCTATGCCTAGGGTAAGGGTCGGGATTGATTTTGAGCTTAATTTAAGGGATGACAGCTTCAATGTCAACATCTTTCAGTCGGGCGCCTGACCGATTTCAAGCAAATAGGTAATTTTTCTAATCGGTTAACCAAGAGGTTGTTTGAAGAAATCCTTATTTTCATCTAACAATGGATATTAAATGTTGAAGGCTGGAGCATCGAAACTTGATATAACACCACAAGTTGGTACAGATTTAGCTGGGTACTTAGATAGAGAAGAGAGCTCCCAAGGGGTGCATGACGATTTGTATGTAAAGGCGCTAGTGCTGGATGATGGAAAGCAAAAAGTGGCTATCGTCACTTGTGATTTGCTGGCTATCTGTAGAAGTTCAGTCAATGTAGTTCGCAAAGCGATTGAGGAGGTAATTGGGATAAATGGAGATAATGTAATGATTACTGCCACGCATACGCATTCTGGACCGGCAACTATCTCCTCCTTAGGCCTTGGCGAAGTTAACCGAGCTTGGCTAAATGTCCTGCATAAGAAGATGATTGACGTCGTCTATGATGCCACTAAAAATATGCAACAAGTTACTATAGGCGCGGGAAAGGGAAAGGCTGAGATTGGGGTCAATAGGGAAGGTAAGATTCCAAGCGGTAGCTTAATCCTGGTTCCGAATCCGAGGGGGCCGATCGATCCAGAAGTTGGTGTTGTCCGGATAAATGATAGAAATGAGAATATCTTTGCGTTACTGATAAACTTTGGCTGTCATGCAGTGGTTTTAGAATCTGATAATCTATTGATTTCGGCAGACTTTCCAGGCTACGCTACAGAAATGGTAGAGAAAGCTAAAAATAATGGTGTGATAGCATTATTTACTAATGGAGGGGCTGGGAACGTAAATCCTAAAAGACGAGGAACTTTTGAAGAGATCGCTAAACTGGGCACCACTTTGGGTTCAGAGGCGCTAAAAGTTGCAGAACAGATCGAAACTACACACGACGGTAATCTTGACGTATATAAGGAACTGATAAAGCTGCCCTTGAAAGTACCAACTTCAAAAGATATTGAAGAGACAATTAAAGACTACGAGGGGAAAGTAAAGGAATCGGTAGAAGGTAAAGCATCCAATCTAGATATAAAAATTGCCAAAACTCTTTTGAAATGGGCAAAACGAACACAAGCGGTTATGAAGCAGAAAAGGATGCAGAAAAATATATATATAGAAGTCCAAGTATTTATCATAAATAATATTGCGTTGATTGGTATCCCAGGTGAGCCATTTGCCGAGTTTGTATTGGAGATTAAGAACAAATCGAAGTTTGAATATACATTTGTAGCTGGTTATGCCAATGGATATTATGGATATATTCCTCATAAAAACGCGTATAGAAGAGGAGGGTATGGAGTAACGGATGCCTTCAAATACTTCGGATTTCCTGGAGCTTTAGCGCCAGAATCAACAGTGCACCTGAGTAATAGCATACTGGAATTGCTGCACGGTAGTGTTCCTTCTGACCGTTCTTTTTAACTAAACCATTGAAAAACCGATTTATTGTATTGTCTTGAGCGATTTGCAATCGGTGTAATTAATGATATAATCGTAAGTTATAGATTGTGGAATTTGACCCCTTGTATATTCTGTTTTTAGTTGTAAGTTAGGGGGTCGAAGTGTAGGAGTGTTTGGAAACGGCTCAACTTACCCGTAAACTCAATCTCAGCCATACCCTAGCCATCATCGTGGGGACGGTGATCGGGTCCGGGGTATTTATAAACGTTCCCGTGGTGGCTAAGGTGACCGGAAGTCCCCTGCTGGCAGCCATAGCCTGGCTGGTGGGGGGGCTGATCTGGATCCCCCAGGTGCTGGTTATGGCTGAGATGGCCACCGCCTACCCGGAGGAGGGATTTGGTTACCTCTACCTGAAAAAGGCGGGCAGCAAGTTCCTGGCCTTTCTCTACGTATGGACGGTGTTCTGGACCAGCGATACGCCGTCCATATCCATCCTGGCGGCCGCCGCCGCTTCGGCTTTAGCCGTCTTTTACCCCCCATTGGACGGTACCCTGATCGGAAAAGGATTTGCCGTCCTCATCATCGTGGTGCTCACCGCCGTCCACTACCGGGATGTGAAGATGGGGGGTAACCTCCAGATTGTCCTTACTGTCATTAAGGTCTCCCCGTTGATTCTGTTGGTATTTCTCGGTTTTGCCCATTACGGTTCCGGTCAACTATTCTTACACCCCACTGGTGAGGCGGCCCAGCGAGGCATATTAACCCTGCTGTTGGGGGGGATGGCGGCCACGGTGTGGTCCTACTCCGGGTTTCCCAATGTCCTCTACATGGCCGGAGAGATCAAGAATCCCCACCGCAACCTGCCAAAGGCCTTAATCGGTTCTACCATCGGGGTCATGGTGGTCTACGTGCTGGTAGCTCTGGGAACCTCGGCCATCGTCCCCCATGGGGAAGTAGTGGCCTCCACGGGGTCCTTTGCCAATCCTTTTCGCTACCTACCATTATTCGCCAGCATCGCCGCCGGGTTCTTAGCCGTCAGTGCCTTTATATCCATGGTCGGGTGCAACTCGGCCTGTATTATGGTCCAGCCCCGGATCGAATACGCCATCGCCCGGGATGGGCTGTTCCCCAAGTTCTTCGGCCACGTGCACCCACGATTTGCCACCCCGGATTTCTCAATTCTCATTCAATCGGGTCTGGCGGTGGTTTTGGTCTTTCTCACCAGCATCGAAAATCTGCTGGGTTATTTTACCCTCTCTTACCTGATTCAGAACGCCATCGTTTACCTTGCTATTTTCATCTTGAGAAAAAAGTCCGACTACAGGCCGACTTTCAAAGCCCCACTTTGGTGGCTGATGGCGGGTTTTTCCATCGCCGTTACCATGGGCCTAGCTTATGGGACTTTTATTGCCTATCCTGCCGGCGGGGCGATCACCGCTGCGGCTCTCATCGCTACCGGATTCCCGGTGTATTTCTTTTTCCGCAACCGGCCCAACCCCTATGCTGAAGGGCCCCAATTCGACCTTTCCCCTTGATAAAGAAAAAAATAATTTGTATATTAGCGAAAGAATGCAGCTTTTATGCTGTCATTGTAAAGGAGTGAAGTATCCATCCCTTGTCATTCTGAGTGTAATCCCGATTTACCTGCCTGGCGCCCGCCTGCCGGACGGGCAGGGCAGACAGGTCGGGATGGAATGAAGAATCTCTATATTCGGTAATGAGAGAAAAAGAGATTCTTCACTGCGTTCAGAAAGACAATATTATGGAGTGTCATTCTAAACCCTACTGTTCCAGGCGGATGTTGCCCTAAGGGCGGGTCATCCGCCGGAATCTGAGCTGATAAAGCTGCTATCAAACAAAACAATAAAAGAGGGAATTACTTATGGGTTCGGCTAAAGATATTGCCGGATACATTGACCATACTTTTTTGAAACCCGAAGCGACCGAGGAGGACATCAGGAGGCTGTGCCAGGAGGCCCTGCAGGCCCATTTTGCCACCGTCTGCGTCAATCCTACATATGTTAAGCTGGCCGCAGGGTTGCTTAAGGGCTCACCGGTAAAGGTGTGTTCCGTGGCCGGCTTTCCTCTGGGGGGAAACCTTCCTGAGATCAAAGCCCTGGAGGCCCGCCGGGCCATTGGGGATGGGGCAGGGGAGATTGACATGGTGATCAATGTGGGGGCGCTGAAGAGCGGTGACTACGGGCGGGTGCTCCGGGACATCTCCGCCGTGGTGGAGATCTGTCACGCTGGCAAGGCCCTGTGTAAGGTTATCATCGAGACGGCCCTGCTCACTGATGATGAGAAGGCCAAGGCTTGCCGGCTAGTAAGGGAGGCCGGGGCTGATTTTGTGAAAACCTCCACCGGCTTTGGTCCGGGTGGGGCTACGGTTTCCGATGTGGCCTTGATGTGCGAAGCGGTCAAGGATACCTCCATGGGGGTTAAGGCTGCGGGGGGCATCAGGTTTTATGCGGATGCTAAAAAGATGATCGAAGCAGGGGCCACCAGAATCGGCACCAGCGCCGGTATGAATATAGTGGAGGAAGCAAGGCAACTCTCTGAAAGTGTTGGGTGTTGATTGTGCGACTGTTTGGCTGAATGTTATCCATTTTTTCCAGTTAATCCGTTGGAGTTAATCCGTAAGGATTTTACCTGCCAGACAGCAGGCGGGTAAAAGGCTGATTCCTTAACTCCTTAATATTCAGTATATTCAGTAGTATGGGTGAAGGAACGAAACCCATCCTTTCGACAGTAAAGATGGTGGGTTTCGCTACCGCTGTACCCACCCTACTGATGAGTGTTTTAGGGAAAGGAGGTCTTCCAAAAATGGATTGGGGAATGAAGAATAGGCTATCACGAATTATCAAACCGGATACGGGCCGCACCGTTATGTTAGCAGTTGATCACGGATATTTTCTGGGCCCCACCAGCGGGCTGGAGAACCCCCGTAAAACCATTGCGCCGCTTCTCCCGCATACGGATGCACTGATGCTCACCCGTGGGGTCTTGCGCACATCCGTTGATCCTAATAACGATATACCCGTGGTTCTTAGGGTTTCGGGTGGTACCAGTATTCTGAAGGAAAACCTGGATAATGAAGGAATTACAGTTTCCATGAAAGATGCCATTCGACTCAACGTGGCCGCGGTGGCTCTTTCCATTTTTGTGGGCTCCGATCACGAAAAGGAGACCCTTCTGAACCTTGCTAATCTGGTGAACGAGGGGGAGGAATATGGAATTCCTGTCCTGGCGGTTACCGCTGTTGGTAAAAAAATGGCGCGGGATGTCCGCTACCTCAGCCTCTGCTGTCGGATTGCCGCTGAACTGGGGGCTCATTTCGTCAAAACCTACTACTGTGATGAATTTGAAAAGGTGGTGGAGAGTTGTCCCATACCGGTGGTTATTGCTGGTGGAAAAAAGCTCCCGGAACGTGAGGCTCTCAAGCTCGCCTTTGATGCCATTCAAAAGGGAGCGGTTGGTGTGGATATGGGCAGGAACATCTTCCAATCAGACCATCCGGTGGCCATGATCCAGGCGGTACGGGCGGTGGTCCATGAGAACGCTTCCGTAGATCAGGCTTACGACCTGTTCGAAAGTGTTAAGAGCAGTAAGTAGAATAATGGAAGCTGGAATATCGGTCAGGCACCAGACTGATCGGTTGCATCTATTCTTTTATTTTTGGTACCCAAGATTAAAATCGTG
The DNA here is from genome assembly GCA_016783505.1 of Candidatus Zhuqueibacterota bacterium. Lineage (GTDB taxonomy): Bacteria > BS750m-G25 > BS750m-G25 > BS750m-G25 > BS750m-G25 > BS750m-G25. The sequence continues at coordinate 6,646 of JADHWK010000080.1, forward strand.
GGTTTCTTGATGAGTATCTTGCCGATTTGAAAGATCGTTGAGATTGGAAGACTGTACCAAGACCTGTAAGGGAAGGGTGGAAGATAGGCTCCCAGCCTGTAGGTAAGGTTGAACCCTAGGTTCCATCCATTTCTCCATTCATCCATTATTAAGGGGAGAGAGCGGTGCGGGTGGCGATGTATTATAATAACCGGGATGTACGGTTAGAAGACATGCCAAAGCCACAAATCGTTCCTGGGGAGCTGCTGGTGCGGGTGATGGCCAGTGGCATCTGCGGCAGCGATGTGATGGAATGGTATCGGATCAAGCACGCCCCCCTGGTGCTGGGACACGAGATGGCTGGGGAGATTGTGGAAATGGGAAAGGGGGTAGAGCGGTTCAAGGAGGGTGATCGAGTCTTCGTATCCCATCATGTCCCGTGCAATACCTGCCCACATTGCCTGAATGGAAATTACTCGGTATGCGATACCCTACGTTCGACGAATTTTGATCCCGGTGGCTTTTCCGAGTACATTAGGGTCCCCCCAATCAACGTGGACAGGGGTACCTTTCTTTTACCCGACGGGATGTCTTTTGAAGAGGGGTCCTTCATCGAACCGCTGGCCTGCGTCCTGCGCGGGCAGAGGCTGGCACGAATAGAGCCCGGTCAATCCGTGCTTGTCTTGGGCAGCGGGATTTCAGGGCTGCTTCACCTACAACTGGCCCGGGCCCTGGGAGCCGGCCGGGTGGTGGCCACGGACATTAGCCACTACCGGCTGAAGGCTGCCCAGCAGTTCGGGGCTGATGCTGCCATCCACGGCGAGGAGGACGTCCCCAACAGACTTAAAGAGATCAACGACGGCAGATTGGCCGACCTGGTGATAACCTGCACCGCAGCCATTCCAGCCATCGCCCAGGCATTTCAATCAGTGGAAAGGGGGGGGACTATTCTCCTCTTCGCCCCTACAGAGCCTGGGGTAACCATCCCTTATCCATTTTACGACCTCTGGCACGATGGAATTACCATAACCCATTCCTATGCCGGCAGCCCCAGGGACATTTTTGATGCAATTGAATTGATCAAGGCCGGTAGGGTAAGGGTGGGTGAGATGATCACCCATAGGTTAAGTCTTGCCGAGACGGGCCTGGGTTTCCAGCTTGTCGCTAACGCCCAGGACTCCATCAAGGTGATCATCGAGCCGTACAGATAATAAGGGACGATGGGGGTCTTCAGTGTATCCGATTTGGGAAGAGCCGCCCAAATCTTTCCGGATTAAGAAACGGTTGACAAAGACTATTCTGCCATATAGACACAAAAGAAAAGCCAGCCTATTAATTAAGGCCGGCTTTTTTTTAGGGTGAGTTATGACTTTATGGTCAGCGGTGATAGCAAAAACCCTTAATCTACAAAGCCAAGATGCCCCTGACGATTCAGGAAGGATTGGTAG
>JADHWK010000025.1 GCA_016783505.1 Candidatus Zhuqueibacterota bacterium
GTCTGGATGGCCCTCGACTATCGTTCCGCCCGGGATTTCGGGGGGCCGAACGTGGTGCAGAATCTGCTCAGGGAATATGAGAAGGATCGGGTGGTTGATCCAGAACTAACATTTTTCACCTTTGACACCAACGCCCCAGCCAATACCATCGCCTACGCTGATAATCAGATGGTCTGCCGCAATTTCGCCCTACAGGAGGGCATCAGGGTGTTCGACGTAGATGCGGGAATCGGCACCCACGTGGCCTTAGAACAGGGGCTGGTGGTGCCCGGGGATACGGCGGTGGGGACGGACTCCCACTTCAACATCATGGGGGCCATAGGAGCTTTCGGCCAGGGAATGGGGGATCAGGACGTGGCCTTCGCCTTCCGAACGGGGAAGACCTGGTTTGAGGTACCGGGAACGATCAAAATTTCAGTTAAAGGCAGACTACCGGAGAACTGCACCTCCCGGGATCTTACCCTGAAAATTGTGGGCCTCCTGGGTTCCAAAGGGGCTTTGGGCAAAGCGGTAGAAATTTACGGGGAAGCTATTGACGATCTATCCTTGGCCGGGCGGATTACCTTAGCCTCCATGGCCACCGAGACGGGGGCCATCTCCTACTTTTTGGTGCCCAATCAGGAAGTCGTAAATTTTTGCCAGAACCGGTCCGGTCGCAATGATTTTCCCATCATCGAGGCCGATCCGGATGCGGTCTATGAAAAAGAGATTGAGATTGACGTTATGGACCTGAAGCCCCAGATCGCCTGCCCCCCCCGACCGGATAACGTGGTGGATGGAGACAGGGTGTCCGGGAAAAAGGTGGACTCTGTCTTTTTGGGTTCCTGCACCAACGGGCGTTTTGAAGACATGAAAGCGGCGGCGGATATTCTGCAGGGTCAAAAGGTGGCCCCCGGGGTGATGATGCGGATAGTGCCGGCCACTAAAGAGGTTTACGGCCAGATGCTAAAGGAGGGGCTCTTGCAAATTTTTTATGAGGCCGGGGCCATCGTGTCCAATCCCGGGTGTGGGGGGTGCGCTGCCGGGCAGATCGGGATGACGGGGAAGGGAGAGGTGCAGGTCTCCACCTCCAACCGTAACTTTCCCGGCAAGCAGGGGGCGGGCGAGACCTATTTAGCCAGTCCGGTTACGGCGGTATGGTCTGCGGTAAGGGGGACCATTGCGGTTAGGTAATTTTTTTATACTTTGTTGTATTATATCATGAAATATAAAATATGATCATTGAAAAAAGATGATGGGCAGTCAATAGGTAATCGTAGATGTATTTTTAGTAAATAGACTAAAAGGAATGTCGGCTTATGAAACCTACCAAAATCGGCGGTCGCGTGTGGGTTATCCCCGAACATGACATTGACACTGATATGATCTTTCACAATCGTCATCTGGCGATCACCGACCTCAAGCAGATGGGACAGTTCACCTTTGGGAACCTGAAGGGCTGGGAGGATTTTCCCAAGCGCGCCCGAAAGGGCGACATCGTAGTGGTGGGGGATAACTTCGGCTCCGGATCGTCCCGCCAGCAGGCGGTGGACTGTTTCCGGTCGTTGGGTATCTCCTTTATCATCTGTCAATCCGTTGGGGCGATCTATAAACGGAACGCCATCAATTCGGGGTTTCCTCTGCTGATCTGTCCCGGTATCTTAGATTCAGGGATCGAAAGCGGGCATGAATTAGAAGTGAACATGGTAAATGGCGAAATCAAAAATCTAACCAAAGACCGGATGATAAAGGCCCAGCCTTTCTCCCGGGTGCAGATGGATATTTATCAGGCTGGGAATTTGTTTGAGTACGGGAAAAAGCTGCAATGAAATCCATCTCCCTATATTGCCTTTCTTACATTTTGATTCTAGTTTTAACAAGTGGGTCTTTTGCAGTCAACGAAGGAACCCCACGGGCTGATTACCTTCTGTTGGGGATAAGGCCCTCTTCGTTAGGGGGTGCTTTTACTGCCCTCAGCGATGAGGCGGTGGGGGCCTATTATAATCCGGCAGGTTTGGCTTTTAGTCCAAAGTTTTCAGGTGAGTGGTTCTTACTAAGATCACAGAGCCAATGGTGGAGTTATGGGGTGGATTATCCTTTATATCACGTTAATATTTCTTACCGATCGAATCGTTTGGGAACCCTGGGATTTAACTATGTAAAAATTTCTTACGGACGAGATATTAGAACTGACGAAACAGGCCAAATCATAAAGGATTCAGATATATATGACAAATCCTATCTGGTTAGTTTCTCAAAGATTTTCTTTTCTAATCTTTCTTTTGGTATAAATCTCAAATTTCTACAGGATATTATCTATTTTGAAACCGATGAATTTTATCGGGACACCTATTCTTGGGATATGGGGTTGCTAATCCGAAATTTATTTCCAAAACTTACTTTTGAAGGCGGGAATAACTCCTTGATAGATAGGCAACGAGGTTTATTAGTTGCAAATTCGGAAGGATTAAGCTTAGGGTTTAGTTTGATGAATATGGGTTTGTTCACCAATCATTCGGACCGGGGGATGCGATTCTATTTCCCCCAAATTGTTCGGGTCGGTATGGCCTATCGTGCAGTCAAGACCCCATCCATTCAATTACTGGTTGCAGGGGATGTGGAATATATAAATCTGGATGACAGATCCTTTATGCTTCAAGGCACTGCCGGTTCGACACTTATTGGCGGACATTTTAGTAAAAAAAACCGGTGGATTCCTCATTTTGGCCTGGAGATAAGGTTGCACGGTTTTGTTTTTATGAGGATGGGAAGTTATCGCTTTTATGATGATTATGAATATAATTGGGTGAAGTCTTTTGGTCTAGGTTTTGGAAATAATCAATTAAATATGAATTATTGTTGGGAATACTGGCCCCACTTTCCCCGAGGTCATAGTGCCTTTTCGATTCGGACAAATATTGGAATGTAAAGAGACCCAAAAGCAGATAGTCAAAAGGATTAATGATATTTTAGAGGAACGGTTGGGCATCCCTCGCTGGAATGGAAAACATGATCCCCTTGATTCATTGATTAGGACCATCCTTTCCCAAAATACCAACGACCGCAATCGGGACAGGGCCTATCAGTTCCTCAAGAAAAAATTTCCCACCTGGGAATCGGTGAGGCGGGCGGGGGTTTCTGAAATTTCAGAAGCCATAAAGGTCGGGGGGCTGGCGAACCAGAAGGGAAGAAGAATTAAGGGGCTTCTAAATTGGATTAAAGAAAAGCATGGGGATTTCAACCTGGATTTTATGTGCCGAATGCCGACCGAAGAGGTTTTCAAAACCTTTCTTCCGCTGAAGGGGGTTGGGGTGAAAACACTGGCGGTGGTTCTGATGTTCGCCTGCGGCCGGGACATCTTCCCGGTGGACACCCATGTCCATCGGGTCTGCCGGAAGCTGGGGCTGGTGCCCAATCCGTCCACGGCGGAGAAGACCTTTTATTCGATGCAGAATTTAATCCCTGAGGGGAAATCCTATTCCCTGCACCTAAACATGATCACCTTCGGCCGCACCATCTGCCAGGCCCGAAACCCCCAATGTTACCGCTGCTTTCTTTTCTCCGAATGTGTTTTTGAAGACAAAGTGGTCTATGCCCAAAGTGCCTAAAAAACCGAAGCCGAGGATTCCACTGCCCAAGAAGCCTCCCAAGGTTGAACCCTTGAAGAAGGTTTATTCACGAAAGAAAAAACATAAAAAAGAGGGCGAAGAGCTTCTTAATGAGGTGAAGGTGCCCGTCTTGTGTGCCAACAAGCCCAAGCCCGGACCCCCGGAGGGGACGGCTTACACCCTGACTATTTTAGTGGCCGATTCATACATGAAAGAAGCCCTGTCTCATCCCAATCCACAGGAGGCCGCGTGGGCGGTGGTTAAGTCGCTTAAGGACTGGTGGGAGCAGATAGGGTTATTAAGCAATCCGTAACAGTTTACCACTAAGTTCTATTTCTGAATTCTTTGGCCTTTTTAAAAACCCCCATTTGAAATCCCCCCTTATTCCCCCCTTTAATAAAGGGGGGCTGGGGGGGATTTAGCGGGAGAATTGACATAGAACCAAATTTTAGAATTATCATATTTGTTTTTCTTTGTGCTTTGACGACTGAACTGTTACCCCTTTGAAATTTTTGTAATGAAGACATTTATTAAAGAATTAAAAATATCCCAGGACTTTGCTGATCAAATCGTCCACCATGAGGTGATCCAGGCTCGGAAGGGGGTCTATCAAAAGACCAAGCGTCCTCTGTCTTCACCGGTGGCCCGGGCACTAAAAAAAATGGGGATAACGGAACTTTACTCCCATCAGGCCAAGGCCATTGATTTCGTCCGAGGGGGCAGTAACGTGGTGGTGGTAACCCCCACCGCCAGCGGGAAGACATTGACCTATAATATTCCGGTGTTGGAATCCATCCTCAGGGATAAAAATACCAAAGCCCTTTACATCTTTCCTTTAAAAGCCTTAGAGCAGGATCAGCTAAAGGGGCTTGATGGGTTTGGCGCCCTATTAGGGGGGGAAAGGGGGGGGCAAGCGGCAATCTATGACGGGGACACCTCTGCCTACAGGCGGAAAAAGATTAAGGCGGATTTCCCGAATATTATTCTTACCAACCCCGATATGATCCACCAGTCCATCCTCCCCTTTCACCCCCAGTGGGAACCGTTTTTCAGGGGCCTGAAATTTGTTATCATTGACGAACTGCACACCTATCGGGGGATCTTCGGCTCCCATATCCTTCAGGTCTTAAGGAGGTTTTCCCGCGTTTGTAAATTTTATGGCGCGCAACCACAATTCATCACCTGTTCTGGTACCATCAATAATCCCAGGGAACTGGCGGAGACGCTGGTGGGGGCGCCTTTTGAGCTGGTGGCAGATAACGGGGCTCCCCAGGCGGAAAAGCATTTTCTTTTCTTAAATCCAGTCTTAAGTCCCTATACAGAAGCTGCCAAGATCTTTCGCCGCTGTCTGAAGCGGGGGTTCAAGACCATCGCCTTTACTAGATCGCGCAAGGTGACCGAACTCATTCACGCCTGGACCTTAGATGCTGAACCGGAACTGGCCCCCTTGGTGAGCTCCTACCGGGCCGGGTTTCTCCCCGAGGAACGGCGGGAGATTGAGGAAAAACTTTTCTCGGGTGAGCTTTTGGGGGTGATCTCTACTTCGGCCCTGGAGATGGGGATTGACATCGGGGGGCTGGACGTGTGCCTTCTGGTAGGCTACCCGGGGACGGTCATTAACACCTGGCAGCGGGGGGGAAGGGTGGGACGGGGCGATAACCCTTCATTGATTGTTTTGATCGCCCTTCCCAATGCTCTGGATCAATACTTCATGCGACATCCGGGGGATTTTTTCGGCCGGAGTTTTGAAAAAGCAGTGGTGGACGGGGAAAACCCGGAAGTAATAAAGGACCATCTGGTGGCAGCAGCTGCTGAAGTTCCCCTGTCCCAGGAGGAGACCTCATTTGATCTGATCCGACATCAGGGGGTTCTGCGGGGGTTGGTGAAGGAAGGTTGGCTTTTGGAGAGCGCCGCCGGGAATCAGTATTTTTCCGCCCGCCTCCGGCCCCAACGGGAGGTGGACATCCGCTCCATTGGGGAATCCTTTACCATTTATGAGGGGGAGAATAAACGATTGGTGGGGCAGGTGAATGGGGGTACGGTGTTCGGGGAGTGTCACCCCGGGGCCGTCTACCTCCATCGAGCACGGCAGTATCTGGTCAGAAATCTGGATCTGGAAAAAAGGGAGGTCCTGGTTGAACCGGTGGAGGTTTCCTATTATACCCAGCCCCTTTCCGAAAAGGAGACCGAAATCCTGTCGGTAGAGAGGTCAAGACCGGTAGAGAATTTCCTCTTGAGGCAGGGGCGGCTGAGGGTAACCGAGCAGGTGGTGGGTTTTCAGAAGAGACGGATTTTCAGCCAAGAACTCTTGTCCGTCCATGACCTGGATTTGCCAGCACAAACCTATGAAACGGTGGGCATCTGGCTTGAAATCGAGGGTCTGATCCAGGAATACACACAGAAAAAGAATTACCATTTCATCGGTTCCCTGCACGGGGTGGAACACGCGGTTCTGGCCCTCTTTCCCCTGTTCGCTCTCTGCGACCGCTGGGATTTAGGGGGAATATGTTATCCCATCCACCCCCAGGTGCAGAAAGCGGCCATCTTTTTCTACGATGGCTACCCCGGCGGGGTGGGCCTGACCCCGAGGGGGTATGAAGTCATCGAGTCCCTGTTAGAAAGGACCTTAAGTTTAATCGAAGGGTGTCCATGCGAGGAAGGCTGCCCCTCCTGCATCCATTCCCCCAAGTGTGGTTCTGGGAACAAACCCTTAGATAAACAGGGGGCCCGGGAAGTGCTGAGGATTTTGTTAGGGAAAATAAGTTTTGGGGAGGTAAAAGAGATGATCGAGGGATTAAGCCCTGTGTCCCACCGAAAGGAGGTCGCTTTCCGAGAAAAGCGGGTTTCCCCTTCGGACCGCAAAAGGGTCCTGTTTTTCGATCTGGAGACCCAGCGGTCAGCCGATGAGGTGGGGGGGTGGGGGAACATCCACCTGATGCGGCTAGCGGTGGGGGTTCTCTATGATAGTTTAGAAGAAAAATATTTTAACTTCTACGAAAAGGATGTGGATAATTTAATTGAATATTTGAAGAAAGCAGATTTGGTGGTGGGGTTTAATATTAAGCGGTTCGATTACCGGGTGCTGATGGGATATTCTGATGAGGATTTCGATCAAATTCCTACTTTTGATATCCTGCAGGATGTACAGCGAAGATTAGGCCACCGGTTAAAACTGGATAGTTTGGCCCGGAGCACCCTGAAAGTGGCGAAAACGGCCGATGGGCTTCAATCTATCGAATGGTTTAAGCAGGGGGAGATTGACAAGGTGCGGGACTACTGCCAGCGAGATGTGGAGATCACCCGGGATTTGTTTCAATTCGGCGTCCGGAACGGTTATCTGCTTTACGAAAAGAAGAATATGGGAACCGTAAGGCTGCCGGTGGATTGGGATCTGGAGGAGATTGTTGGGTAAATAAAAGTTAATCAATCATAGTTATAAGTCAGTAATCATCAGTAGACTATTCTATCATTACCTCAGAAATTCCGGTGGATGACCCGCCCGTAGGGCAACATCCACCGGGAGCGAGGGAGTTGAGGAGCTATAGATTGTCGGAACGATCTTGGAAATTGGGGAGCTGACTTATTAATTTCTCGATCTCATTAAGGTTAAAGGGCTTTTTCAGGAACCCGTCAGCTATTTGGAGTAAAGGGCCCAGTTGCCAGTCCGGAGAGCCTGTAATCAGGATCACCGGTAGTTGAGGATTTTTAGTTTTGACCGCCTTAAGCAATTGTCCCCCGTTCATGTGGGGCATTCTGAAGTCGGTGATGATGAGATCTACCGGGGTTTGGATCAGAATCTGTAGGGCTTCCCGTCCGTTTTCCGCAACTATCCCTACGTGTCCCATGGTTTCAATCATTTCCTGCAGCAAAAGGCGGGCATCCTTTTCATCATCAACGATCAACACCGTTTTCTGGGCGGCCATGGTTTTATCTCCTTGGGGAAGAATAAAAAAACCTCTGGCAAGCTTAACTGAAACGGGGTATCTTGTATGTATGTTGGCACACACACAAACAGCCAACTCCGCCTCAATGCTCGCCAGAGGTATCCTTATCCGTGGAGAATAAAGATACCTCACATTTCAGTTTTGTTTAAGGCGGAATCATGCTACTTGTATGCGTGCCATCAATAATTTAGCAAAATAACTTTTAAAATGCAAGAGATTTCTTATGAAAGGCGAACGATTCCATGAAGAAATCCTTTACCATTCATGATCTACCGATTTCCGAACGTCCTAGGGAGAGGTTATTGAAGCTGGGTTCGGAAGCCCTGTCCGCCCAGGAGATTCTGGCTCTGATTCTGGGTCGGGGGGTATCCGGGGAGTCGGTGATGGTCACCGCCCAGAGGCTGCTCTCCCGGTTCGGTAGCCTTCAGGCCATTGGCAGCAGCAGTGTTGAAGAGCTTTCCCAAGTGCGGGGGATCGGGCTGGCCAAGGCCGCCCAGATCAAGGCTGCCTTTGAGCTGAGCAAAAGGGTCGGGGGGTATCCGGAGACCGAAAAAAGATTGACTGTCAAAACCCCAGAAGATGCGGTGAAGCTGGTGCGAAATAGGTTGAAGGATAAGAAAAAGGAATATTTCCTGACCCTACTCCTGGATTCTAGAAATAAGCTCATCCGAACCGCTGAGATCTCCGTGGGCAGTCTGAACGCCAACATTGTCCATCCCCGGGAGGTTTTTAAGGAGGCCATCTCCGCCTCGGCAGCGGGGGTCATCTTGGTCCATAATCATCCATCGGGGGACCCGGCCCCATCCGAGGACGACATTAAGATTACGAAAAGACTGGTAGAAGTGGGAAAGGTGATGGATATTGACGTTCTCGATCACATCATCGTGGCTGGGAAGGATTATCTGAGTATGAATAATAAAGGATTGATTTGATATTGTTATATCAAATGTCAAATAAAAGCCAAATGTTCTGAATTTAATGACAGGAAAAATACCAGTACACAGTTTGGATTTTGGTTAATTATGAATATTAAAGAAAAACACCACAGGCGTTCAATCAGGTTGAAAGATTATGATTATTCGCAACCTGGTGGGTATTTTATTACGATCTGTTTACAACACCGACAATGTTTATTAGGCGAAATTGTGAAACGGGAAATGAAATTGAATGCCCCCGGTAGGATGATTGAAAAATGGTGGATGAAAATACCCGTTAAATTTCCGGGAACTGAAATTGACGAGCATATAATCATGCCCAACCATTTTCATGGTAACGTAATGATTGTAGGGGCAGTCCCACGTGTCTGCCCGAATAATATACGTATTTGCCAAAATGATAGGGGCGAACCCATGTGTTCGCCCCTACGGGACAATGATAGCAAACGTAGGGGTTCACCCCTACCAAAAATCATACAATGGTTCAAAACAATGACAACAAATGAATACATTCGTATGGTAAAAAATGCAGGGTGGATATCATTTCAAGGCAAATTATGGCAGCGCAATTATTACGAACACGTCATCCGAAATGAAGATGAATTAAATCGAATTCGTGAATACATCATCAACAACCCGTTAAGATGGGAATACGATAGAGACAATCCTGATGGAAAACCTGAAAAGGCAGAAAATAAATTCTGGAAGGATTTTGTCCGAGGTGTGAAGATAAGAGACCATTAGTAAATTGTACGAAGGACTAATTTGAACTAGGAATTGAAAATGATCGTAACCGAAAAAAAACCCTTCGATGAGATATTAAGATCACTGGAGGGGGAGGAAAAGATATTCATCGTCGGCTGCGGGGACTGCGCTGACCTGGCTCAGACAGGGGGGGAGAAGGAGGTGGAGGATATGGCGGTCAGGCTGGCGGAAAAAGGCAAGGAAGTGGTGGGGACTTTTGTAAGTGAGGGCCCCTGTCACGTTCTGCGGACAGCCCGAGAACTGCGAACCGTCTCTGAGGAGTTGAATTTAGCGGACTCGGTACTCGTCTTGGCCTGCGGCGCCGGGATTCAGACGATCGCTGATCTGGTGGACAAACCTGTCCACCCGGGGCTGAATTCCCTGTTTCTGGCTAATGTCAAGCGCTACGGCTGGTTTGAGGAGCGGTGCAGCCTGTGCGGGGAATGTGTGCTGGACTTTACCGGGGGAATCTGTCCCGTTACCCGCTGTGCCAAATCCTTAGTCAACGGGCCCTGCGGGGGGGCAGAGGAAGGCAAGTGCGAGATAGGGAACGGCCGGGAATGCGTCTGGCAGTTGATCTATGATCGGCTGAAGAAAAGAGGTCAACTGGACCGACTGTTGAAATATCAGGTAATGAAGGACTTTGAACGCTCCATCAAGCCGGGTGTGCTGGACCTGAGGGGGGAGACCCAGGATGAACGCAGTATCCGCATAGGGAATGCCGATCAGGCCCGGGCGTCCTGGCATCCCGAGTTCGAATTCGGGCACCGGAACTGGGAGATTCAACTTGAAAATGTAAGGCCCAGGGGACTGACGGAGCTACAAAAAGCCTTAGATGGGGACCGGTTCGTGGTGACCTGCGAGCTGGTGCCCCCCAAGGGGGTGGATGTAAACCAGGCCTTGCAGGATGCCCGCTCGGTGAAGGATTATGTTACCGCCGTCAACGTCAATGAAAATCCCTCTTCTAAGATGAGGTTAAACTCCCTTTCCCTGTGTCATCTTCTGGTGGAAGGGGGGATCGAACCCGTCTTTCACATCACCACACGGGAGCGGAACCGCTTAGCCCTGCAATCAGAGTTGTTAGGGGCCTATGTGCTGGGGATCCGGAACGTGGTGGCCATGACCGGGGATCACCAGTCCATGGGGGATCATCGGGAGGTCAAACCGGTCTACGACTTAGATTCGGTGCAGCTCTTAAGACTGGCTATCGAACTTATGGGGGGGAAAGACTACAACATGAACAATCTGAATGGGGCGCCCCAATTTTACCTGGGGGGGGTTATCAACCCTGATTCCGATCTGCTTGAGCTTCAGATCATTAAGATGAGAAAGAAAGCCCGGGCCGGGGCCAGCTTCTTTATCACCCAGGCCATTTATGACCTAGAGAAGTTCTCCGATTTTCTGGATCAAGTGAAGGATGTAAAGGCCTATATTATCGCCGGGATCATCCCCCTTAAGTCGGCCCGGATGGCCCGGCATATGAACGCAAATATCCCCGGTATTCATGTTCCCGAAGGATTGATCGAGAGAATGGAAAAGGCCCGGGATAAGGGGGTTGAAGGGGTAGCCATTGCCCGGGATCTGGTCCGGGGCTGCCGGGACCTGTGTCAGGGGGTGCACCTGATGCCCATCGGGTGGTATGATAAGGTGCCACAGATTCTTGAAGGGATTGTATCCGTTTAACTATGTGAATTGGACAATGGATTAGAAGGTATTAGAATGGGAGAGCAGGGGTGCAAGGGAGCTGAGGAGCAAGGGAGAATCGGTCAGGCGCCCGACTGAAAGGGGATAGGAATTCTTTCCCCTCTGCTCCCCAGCCCCTCCGCTCCTCTGCTGTTTTCTAACTTAAGATGACTAAACAGCTACAAAGGATTTAATGAAAAAACATTCAGTTTTCGTTTTTTTGGCCAGTATTGCCATCGGTTATGCCCAGATTCAGTATGAAGAAGGGGATTGGGTCAGCTATACCGATTCCCGGTATCTGACCGGGGTGGATGTGGGCGAAACCTATGTTTACTTTGCTGGTATGGTGGGGATATTACGCTACCATCGCTATCGGAATGCCTGGGATTTGCCCTTCACCGCCCTGCGGACCTCAATAGAGAGCCGGCCCTTAGGGGGGGTGGAAATTGTGGCTTACGATCCCGATACCGACTACCTCTGGGGAACAACCACCCAGGGGCTGGTGGTCTATGATCCCATCCGACAGCGCTGGGATGTCCATCCGTACACCAAACTCGGGCTCCCCGGTCAGATTAAAGCCATCGGGGTGGGTCAGAACTATATTTGGTTAGAGTCCGGGGAAAATTATTATTACGGGAACAAACAGGTGGGGGGCTTCTTCCCCGTTAGTTCTGAACAGGAGATGAAAGAATTAGACCCAGTTATAAAAATGCACTATGCCCCGGGTCGGATTTCGATGGAATTTCCAACCCTTTTTATGGATAGAGGGTATCTGTTTTTCAATGAGGGCTATATTACCGACCGAAACCTCCGTCGGTTTTACATTACCAATTACGCCTACGATGACTGGGGCAACCTCTGGTTGACCACGAAGGGATTGGGGGCCGCGGTGGCTGATCTTAAGGGCAAGAGGCTGACCCTTCTGGAATTTGGCCCCATAGGGGGGGATGTTCGGGCTCTGGCACTGGACGGGAATAGTATGTGGATGGGGGGATTCTCCGGCAGTTCCGGGAGCATGGGGATCTCAACTTGGGAACGGGGTTTGGGGAGGTGGATCTATTACGAAGCCTCCTACCTTATGGGTCTTCAGAGCGACCAGGTCTGGGCCATCCAGCCCGATGGGAAGCTGATGTGGGTGGGAACAGAAGAGGGACTTTCGGTTTACGACAAAAAGAAGGGTAATTGGAGAACGTTTACAACCTTTGACAATCTATGGGGTAACCGAGTGCGGGCGGTGGCTCCCGATGGGGATTCGGTTTGGGTGGCCACCGACATGGGGATCAATATCTTCCTTAAACATCCGGAGGATTCGAAAAAGAAATTTAAGATTGAAAGGATAAAAGATAATCGCCTGACCAATCTTACCATTTACGACTTGGCAGCGGAAAGGGATTACGTGTGGGCGGCCACCGACCTGGGACTTTTCCGTTATCACAAAAGGCTGAAGGTCTGGGGGTTTGTGGAGGGGAAAACGGGTACTCCGGCCTGGTCAGTAAGGACGATTTCTGTCAGCCCCGATGAGGTCTGGCTGGGGACGGAGACCGGGGTGGTTCGTTTCGATAAAAAAACCGGGGAATGGTCATCCTACCCAGCAGGGACCGTTCAGCCTTACGGTCCGGTGAACGATGTGGTAGCGGACCAGAAAAACGTCTGGGTGGCCCGGGATGATGGGGTGATAAAATACGACCGGGGGCGAAACTACTGGCATCATTATACCGAAGCGGACGGCCTTGTTGAGAACCGGGTTCATGTTGTCCTGCTGGAAGGGGACACCGTATGGTTCGGGACCCGAAGGGGGTTGACCCGCTTTAACTGGGCCAAATATGCCTCACGTGATTGAGGGGAAATTTTCAATAAAAGCATTTGGTTCTGATTAATAAAGTTCGATTTTTTCGGAAGGAGAAATGGGCGAAGTTATTCGTCAATCCAATAGTTATGCAAAAGCCTGAGTAATATTAACAAGCAAAGCCGTAAGTTATGATGACAAGATTTAAAGGAGTGATTAATAATGGAAAGAATAGAGATAATTGATACGAATGCAGACAATATTCTTGAATACGGAGTCTGCGGGTACAAAAATATTAAGAGAGCAGGATACACAGAAAAGATTGAGTGGTTAAAAGATCGTTTCCAAGAAGGTATGAAAATAAAAACATTGTTATCAGATAAGGACGGAAATCAAGGTATGATCGAATACATTCCAGGTGAATATTGCTGGAGACCGGTTGAAGCAAGTGGATATATGTTTATTCACTGTATATTTCTCGGTTTTAAACGTGCTTACAAAGGGAAAGGTTATGGTTCGCTTTTAGTGGATGAATGTTTAAAAGATGCTAAAAAAGAAAATTTGTATGGGGTTGCTGTGGTAACTCGTAAGGGGTCATTTATGGTGGGTAAGGAATTATTCGTAAAAAACGGTTTTGAGATTGTTGATACGGCGCCACCTGATTTTGAGTTACTAGTGAAAAAGTTCAATAAAGACACACCTACACCGAAATTCAAAGGAGATTGGCAGAAAAGACTGAATCAATATGGCAAAGGCCTAACGATAATTAGAGCAGACCAATGTCCTTACACAGTTAAAAATGTTAAAGAAATAAGTGATACTGCAGAGAAGGAATACGGAATAAAACCAAAAATAGTTGAATTAAAAAATTGCGAGGAAGCCCAAAATAGCCCATGCGCGTTTGGAACCTTCTGTATAATATATAATGGAAAAGTGATTGCGGATCATCCCATAAGTAATAAAAGGTTCATCAATATTATGAATAAGGTTTTAAAATGATACTGCTTAAGAATTGTTTTTACGTTGCTACCTTTAATGATAGAGAAGATGAGCTAAAAAACCATGACATTTTGATCAGGGAAAATGTTATAGAAAAGATAGCTCCTGCCATACAGTTATTCCCCCAGGAGTTAATGAACACCGAGGTGATAGACTGCTCCCGGTTTCTGGTAATACCCGGAATGATCAACACCCATCACCATCTTTTTCAAACGCTTACAAGGAATCTTCCCGGGGCGCAGAACGCAAAACTCTTCGACTGGCTTGTTTATCTTTATCCCATATGGGGGCGCATGGATGAGGAGGCCATTTATTATTCCACCCTTCTGGGGAGCGCTGAACTGCTGAAAACCGGTGCCACTACAACCACAGACCAGATGTACCTGTATCCTGAGGACTTCAAAGGTGACATGATGGGAATTCAGTTTGAAGCGGCTGCGAGGGCCGGAATACGATTTTCTCCCTCAAGGGGATCTATGACAAGGGGCGAAAGTGATAGGGGGCTGCCCCCAGATCATGTGGTTCAAAACACCGAAGAGGTGATCAGAGACATGGTGAGGGTGCAGACCTTGCCCTGTATGATATGTTTAAACTCCAGTACGCGGGTGCGCTTGAAGATCCCCTTGCCGCCATCGTTTTTTCAGGTTATAACCATGAAACGGCGTATACGATCGTGAATGGAGATGTTGTTGTCAGGGAAGGGGAAATTGTGGGCTATGATGAAGAGGAGATTGTTGAGAGGGTGAATGCGATGGCGGGAAGGATTGTGGGATAGACGATAATCGAAGGGAAATTTTTCAACAAAAGACTTGATTCTTTCCAATTATTTTTGTAACATAATCCTCAGCGTGAGAGAACATATTTTTTAAAAAAGCCTTCAAAGGCTTTTTCGTGCTTTAAGAAAGTTCATCTTTTTCGGAAGAAATTAATGTAAGGATCACGTGTGGCTATTGGTCAGACACAAGCTGGTCGGTATCTGCGTGTTATTTATGTACCGGACCCAGAGCCTAAAGATGAAGCAGAATAAATTTCCACCCGGATGGGACGAAAACCGAGTCCGTCGTGTTTTAGCCAATTACGAGCGTCAGACCGAAGAGGAAGCCTTAGCAGGAGATAAAGCAGCGGGTCAGGGAAGCAGCGGACATCCTGGGCAAGATTCAAATTAAGAAATTTGAATTAACTTATGAGGGTAAAGAACGGGAAGAAGATGTCCCTACACATAGCTGACAGGTAAGTGAGGAACAATGGAAGCAAAGAAATATTGGCAAATAGATACAGAGAAATTAGCAGAAGACATTAAAGAAATTGCTCGTAGAGTCAAAACAGAAGAAGACCTCAAAATGGGCATGGAACCATTGCTTCAAAAAACGTTTAAGAAGATGGGTGTTGATATTAACATTGTCAGGTATGAGAAAACAAGCACAACTTTCCGAGGAAGATCTGACGCGGTCTATGGTTATCTAACTATAGAATATAAAGTTCCAAGCAAATTATCAAGAAAGACAGACGTCAAAGTAGCTACAGAACAACTTAAACGCTATTTAGGTGAACAGGCTGTACACTTTGGACAACAGAGAGAAGATTTTTTGGAGAAAGCGGTCGGTGTGGCCACTGATGGCAAACACATACTTTTCCTGAGATTTACAAAGGTTCCCACAACTTTACAAACGCCCATACCTATCGGAGAGGCACAGGCTGCTCTTTTCCCCGAGATTGAAGCCAAGCGTGGGTTTCAAGTCTTGGGTCCATATCCAATAAATAAAACAAGTCTTGCAAATCTATTGATATTCGTCCGAGCTTCCGCTCGGCGTCCTTTAACTGCAAAAGACTTGGCTATAGTGTTTGCCCCTACATGTCAGATAGCGCAACAAGCAGTGTCTGGACTGTATTCCATGCTAATGAGAGCCCAGAGAAGGCAGACACCCTCCCGAATAAAGGTATTCTTTCAGGAATGGGATAAAAATTTTGGTGTTGTATATGGTCAAGAATTGGAAAAAGCAAAGAAATCAGCCGCAGAAACAGCGGAATTATATCGGATGCCAGCTGGCGTTAGACTTAAACAATTGCTTTTTGCGATTCATACTTTCTATGCCTTTCTTATGAAGATTATTTCCATTGAACTTGTTTCATTGCAAGGTGAAAGCACAGTAAAGTCTTTTGTTAAAGGACTCACTGCGATGGACGATGACGAATTAAAGGATAGACTATCTTATCTAAAGAGTGGAGCAGACTTCTATAACCATGGAATTGTAAACTTTTTAGAAGCAGATTTCTTCTCCTGGTATCTTGACGGATGGGATCCACATATCGCAAATGTATTTCGCGCTATTGTAAATGCACTTTCTGATTTTGAACCCGCGACTCCAATGCTTGAACCTGAATGGACAAGAGACCTACTTCAAAGGCTATATGAATTACTCGTTCCTCGGAAATTAAGACATGATTTAGGAGAGTATTATACTCCTGAATGGCTTGCAGGCTATGTGGTAGATAAAAGCGGATATAAAGGAGTAATTGGCTCTCGTTTTCTTGACCCTGCCTGTGGATCAGGCACTTTTCTGGTTCAGGCTATTAATAAAGCAATTAGACATGCTGAAGGTGATAGAAAGACGGTGGCACGCCACATACTTGAAAATATTGTAGGTTTTGATTTGAATCCAATTGCGGTGTTGTCAGCCCGGACAAATTATCTAATCGCATTTTCGAGGCTCATTTCCTATATACGTCCAATTTCCATTCCTGTCTACTTATGTGATTCTATACTCACACCGACCCGTTATGTAGAAGAAGGAAAACTTCAACTTGAAAATACAATCATTTTTACCACAACAAAAGGTAATTATACTTTCCCCATTTCAATGAAGGAAAAGACTCATATAGATAAGTTCACTTCAATGATGGATGTTGCCTTAAGAGGAAAAGTTAAGCCAGAAAACTTTAAAAATGAGGTTAAGACAGAGTTTAATTTACCCGAAAAAGAAATCTCTCTTCTTGTTAATATTTACAAACGCATAAAAGAGTTAGATGATGCAGGCGAAAATGGGTTTTGGGCACGATACATAAAGAATGCCTTTGCTCCTGTATATCTGGGTAAATTTGACTTTGTTATTGGTAATCCACCCTGGGTTAGATGGGATTATCTCTCAGACGATTACCGAAAAAGAACGCTTAAATTATGGCAGAGATATGGGCTTTTCTCTCTGAGAGGTTATGAGGCAAGATTAGGAGGTGGGAAAAAAGATTTTTCTATGCTGTTTACTTATGCATCTGCAGATAATTACCTCAAAGACAATGGCATTCTGGGCTTTTTAATTACTATGGAAGTTTTTAAATCAAAAGGAGCGGGTGAAGGATTCAGGCAGTTTGAATTAAAGGATAAAAAAGTCCCCTTTAAAGTTTTGAGTATGGAAGATATGGTTGATTTGCAGCCTTTTCAATCTGCTAACAAGACATCCGTATTTTTCATAAGAAAAGGGGAGAAAACAACTTATCCTGTCAAAGTTATTGAATGGAAGCGAAAACCTGGTATTGGTCGTATCCTACCTGATTGGTCTCTGGATATAGTAGAGGCAAATTGTAAGGTAAAACAGATACAGGAAATACCTGTTAATCCAGATAAATTATCTTCATCTTGGCAGACCGCAAAAACTGCAGAGTTAACTGTATATTCTAAATTGAAAGGACAAAATCCATATAAGGCCTATACAGGTGCATTTACCACCCCTTATGGTGTTTTTTGGTTACAGGTTAAAGAAGTAAGACCAGACAATATTCTTGTCGTTGGGAATTTACATGAAAGAGGAAAATGGGAGGTAAAACCTGTTCATACAGCAATAGAGCCTAATTTAGTATTTCCGGCAGTAAGCGGTGGTGATATATTAAAATTTGGTGTAAGATCTTATTTTTATTTACTGATATCACAAGACCCTCATAAAAGACGTGGATATGATGAAGAATATTTAAGCACAAAATTTTCTCTCACCTATGCTTACCTTGTCCAGTTTAGAGATATACTTGTTAAACGAGCAGCATACAAAAAATATTTCTGTAAAGAAGTTAAAGAAAAAGGGAAAGTAATTGACTATAAGCCTATTGCTCCATTTTATTCTCAGTTCGACATTAGTGAATTAACTTTTGCCAGATATAGAGTAACTTGGAAACAAATGGCGTCAAAAATGTCTGCGGTTGTGCTATCAAGTATTAGAACTGATTTCGGGACAAAACCGATGATTTCTACTCATACATCCGCATTTTTCCCAGTAGATAATAGAGAAGAGGCACATTATCTTTGTGCCATATTAAATTCAGATATTGTTAATAACTTCATAAAAAGTTTCTCGGCAGCTGGACGAGGATTTGGCACCCCATCTATTATGAATAATTTTGCTATCCCACGCTTTAATAACAATAATGAAACTCATAAGAGACTTGCTAGACTATCAGAGAAAGCACATGAGCTGGTTAAAAGGGGCAAGAGCACAGAGGACCTTGAAAAGCAAATAAACACGGTGGTTAAAAAACTATGGAATATAAAATAATAACTCCAAGCGATTCTAAATATCCACAGAAACTTATTAAAAGTCTGGGTGATAAATGTCCTGACAAAATTTATTATAGCGGCCCATTAGAATTTCTTGACCATTTTACTATGGCGGTAATTTGTTCAGATAAAAGTGGTGGGATTGCACTGATGGAGACAAACCAAGTCCTTTTTACAGTGCGAGAATACGAAATGAATTATATTGGTGGTTGGCATTCAGTAATAGAGACTGAAATTTTCAGACTGAGTTTATTTAGAAAAAACACAACGACCACTCTCTTCTCTGCAAAAGGATTAGCTGTAGAGACATTTGAATCTTTTCTGAAAGACAGGTTTTATCCACCCTTGCATGAATTTCCTGAAAGAGATGAGTATTTCAGACGGGCCAAAAACAGTGAGTTGTTGGTACTTTCTGTTAGTAACCCCAACGAGACAAGACAGTCGCGAAAGAATGTAATTGAAAGAAACTGGACATCCTGTGTTCTTGCAGACATTGTTTTTGTCCCGTATGGGCCAAAAGGTTCAAAGACTTACACAATGGCAAAAAGAATTCATGAAGCAAATATACCCGCCTTTACAATTGAAAACGACGGATGTAAAGATCTCCATGAACTTGGTATTCCTGGATTCAATCGTAAAACTGTTAGGGCCTTTCTCGAAGACAATGGTGCAAAACGGGCAATTCCACAGAAAGAGACAAGGAAATCTGTCGAGGCATATAAGAGACCAATAAGTCAGCAACTGTCCTTTGTAAAAGAGCCTACCCAGAAAGAACTGAAATTTAAAAAGAATAGCAAGAATAGCAATCTGTAAGTGTTTTTAGTTATACTGGAAGAAACAAGGATTATTGCACTCCTTTCTTTCAAGCTCTGAGAGAAGGGGAATACAGAACCCTTAAGTAAAAGATTTAGGCTGAGTCAGAGGAGATATGATAAAAATCAGTTGGATAAAAGGCAAGAATTTTTCCCCCAAATCCCGAGGCTTCGGGATCGGGCTTTCTTTTAGCCGTAAGCCGTTTCCAGTAATTTGATCCTAACAGTGACAGACAATGAAAAACTAGCCATCGGCCTGGACTATGGGGGGAAGAACATCAAGGCGGGACTGATGGCCCGCGATGGGTGCATCCTAACTGAACATCAGTCCGCAACCGGGGCCGAGCTGAGCTACCAGGCGGTGGTGGAAAAGCTGGTGCTGGCCATCCGGGAACTACTGGTGGGGAACGAATCCCGGGTCATCGGGGTCGGCATTGGGTCGCCGGGCCTGATTGACCTGGAAGGCACTACTATCTTCACTTCCCCCAACTTCCTCTACTGGAAAGACCAACCATTAAAAAAAGATTTACAAAAAAGTATTGACCTTCCCATTTTCATCAATAATGATGTGAACATGCTGGCCATCGGGGAGCACCGGTTTGGGGCTGCCAGGGGCTGCCGAAATTTTATCTGTCTTGCCCTGGGCACGGGAGTTGGGGGCGCCATCTTTGTTGATGGGGAACTCTACCGGGGGGCTACCGGGACTGCCGGGGAACTTGGTCATATGACCATTAACTTCGATGGTCCCATTTGTAAATGTGGTAATCGAGGAGATCTGGAGAGTTATATCGGGGCTGACTACTTGGTGAAGAGGGCCAGCAAGAAAATAAGGGGTTGCCCTGAGCTTACCCCAAAGATCATTGCTGAGATGGCCTATCAGGGGGATAGGGATGCGGCGGAAGTTATGGCGGAAACAGGACGTTACCTGGGAGTAGCCTGTGCCAGCTTCATCAATATTTTCAACCCGGAAAAGATCATCATCGGGGGTGGTATTGCTCAGAGCGGGGATATTCTGTTCCGGGCCATTCAGGACGAGGTCGGGGAGAGAGCCTATACCCAATTGGTTAAAAACGTTGAAATTATCCCGGCTCAATTGGGAAACCGGGCCGGGCTTATGGGGGCGGCAGCGACGGTGTTTGAAAGTATTAGGGGATAGATTTTAGGTAATAGTTCACCACAGATACCCACAGAATAACACAGAATCGGTCAGGCGCCCGATTGAAAAGACTTTCGTGTAGTTCCGTGATCCCGAATGCTCGGGACTGTGGTGAATTG
The DNA here is from genome assembly GCA_016783505.1 of Candidatus Zhuqueibacterota bacterium. GTDB lineage: Bacteria > BS750m-G25 > BS750m-G25 > BS750m-G25 > BS750m-G25 > BS750m-G25. Next base: position 20,306 of record JADHWK010000025.1, read on the forward strand.
TTACGATTCTAGATAGGGAATAAAACATGAGGTCTCCCCTTCATATTGCCTTTCTCTGGCACATGCACCAACCTTACTACTGGGACCCCTTTACTGAAAAATATCGGCTGCCGTGGGTGCGCCTGCACGGGGTAAAAGATTATTACGATATGGTGGCCATCCTGAAGGATTTTCCCGACATCCGGGTCACCTTTAATCTGGTCCCCTCACTATTAGATCAACTAGAAGGATATGTTCTGGGGATCACCGATCCCTTTTTAGATATTACGTTGAAGTCGGACTACGATGGGGATGACCGGCTCTTCCTGCTGAAAAATTATTTCGCATTGAACATTCCCCGTATGGTCAGGCCTTATCAGCGGTATTGGAGGCTTTTTCAACTCAGGGGCGGGGGATCGGGGATTAACCGGGGTTTTAAGGATCAGGAATTTCGCGACATAGCGGTATGGTTTAACCTGGCCTGGTGTGGCCATACGCTGCGGATTACCGATAGCGTGCGCGGTCTTCTGCAGAAGGGTAGAAATTTTACCCATAGGGACAAAGAACTCCTCATTTCTGAACAAAATCGCTTAATCGAAAAAATTATTCCCACCTACCAGGAATTTGCCCATCAGGGTCAGATTGAGATTACCACCAGTCCCTACTACCATCCCATATTGCCATTGTTAATAGATACCGGTCTAGCCCGACAGGTCGATCCCGCCCTTAATCTTCCCCAACACAGCTTTAACCGCCCTGAGGATGCCCGCTGGCAGATTGGTGCCGCCGCCGAGGCCTATCAACGTTGTTTCGGCATCCCACCCCGAGGACTTTGGCCTTCCGAGGGGTCCCTGTGCCGCCAGGCTATTCCCATGATGGCGGATGCCGGTTTTCATTGGACGGCTACTGACGCCGAAATCCTGCGCCGCAGTTTAGGAAAAGGAAGGTTGGCTCCTAAAGAACTCTACCGACCTTATCGGATAACCGTAGACGGAGGGGAATTGGTGGTTTTTTTCCGGGATTCCACCTTATCCGACCTCATCGGGTTTACATATGCCGGATGGGACTCAGTACGGGCGGCGGATGACTTCGTCCACAGGCTTGCGGCCATCCGGGAGGGACTTCCCGATGACGGGCGGTCCTATGTTATCTCTATTATTTTAGATGGGGAGAACGCCTGGGAGCACTACCCCAACAACGGCTGGGATTTTTTAACCAGCCTCTACGGGAAATTGCAGCAATCCACAAGGTTTAAGACGGTGACGTTTTCTGAATTCCTGAAAGGGGAGGAAAGGCCGGAGGAATTGAGCAGAATCGTTCCGGGTTCCTGGATTAACGGCAATTTTGATACCTGGATCGGTCAGCCCGAGAAAAACAGGGCCTGGGACCTGTTGGCGGGGGCCCGGACCGGGGTGGGGAGAAGCCTGATCGAAGGGGATGGCGGGGCCCCTGAGGGGCTACACCAGATTTACATCGCCGAGGGCAGTGATTGGTTCTGGTGGTTGGGGGAGGGCCAATACAGTCTCTATGAGAATGAGTTTGATTCCCTCTTTCGGAATCATTTGAAGAAGGCCTATTCCCTGATCGGTCGTCCCATTCCTGCCACACTGGAGGAGCCTCTCACCAGGGGGAAGGCAATGGGAGTATTCGTTCCCCCCACCCATCTGATAAGTCCGGGGGTTAACGGGGCCTCCGATCTTTATTATGATTGGACGGCGGCCGGCTATTGCCAGGCGCGGGAGGGGGCCATTCACCGAACTTACCGGTTGCTGAAAAAGTTATACTTTGGCTTCGATTTGGAAAATCTTTACTTGAAGCTGATTCTGGACCGGCCCAGATTGGAAGCCCTGCGGGACAATCCCGCCCTGGAGTTTAAATTTTACCGGCCGGTGAGGGGGAGGCTTCGAGTCACCCTATTCAGGGACGGATACAAACTTATATTTGTCCTTGATGATAGGGAGAAGGAGATTCCGACGACCAACTTTTCAATGACAAAATCCCTGAAGATTCGGCTGCCCTTTGTGGTTTTGGGGGCCAGGGCCGGGGATCCGGTGGAATTTTACCTCTCCTTGACCATCAACGATAACGAGGTCGAAAGACTGCCCGGCGATGAGCTGATTGACCTGGTCGTCCCATCAGAGGAATTTGAAGGAGAGAATTGGTATGTTTAAAAAAATTAACTTTATTTTTGGTGTTCACTGCCACCAGCCGGTGGGTAATTTCGACCATGTGTTCGAGGAGGCCTATCAGAAAAGCTACCTGCCATTCCTGGGGGTGCTGGAACAATTTCCCCAAATTCGGGTAGTCCTCCACTACAGCGGTTCCCTTTTGGAATGGATTGAGGATCGGCACCCAGATTTTTTAAACCGGGTTAAGGAAATCATTCATCGGGGTCAGGCGGAACTTTTAACCGGGGGGTTCTACGAACCCATTTTGCCAATTATCCCCGATGAGGACAAAATCGGTCAGATCACATCGTATACGGAGCTATTAACCAAAAGATTCGCCTGTCATCCCCAGGGCCTGTGGCTTACCGAGAGGGTGTGGGAGCCCCATCTGGCGAAACCCCTGGCCCAGGCTGGGGTTCGATACATTGCGGTGGACGATTATCACTTCAAGAGCACGGGGATGGGGGAAGGGGAACTGGGGAGATATTTCATGACCGATGAATTGGGCAAAACCCTGGCCATCTTTCCCATCAGCGAACGGTTGAGGTATTTGATCCCCTTTGAAAAGCCCGGGGATACCATCGAATATCTTAGATCGTGGGCGGACCCGTCCGGGGAAAGGCTGCTGGTGCTGGCCGACGACGGAGAGAAGTTCGGTCTATGGCCGGGGACCTATGACTGGGTCTATGGACAAAAATGGCTGGAGTCCTTTTTCAGGGATCTGGGGGAAAACGCCGATTGGATTTCAGTCACCACCTTCTCTGATTTTATGGAAAAGCATCCCCCGGCCGGTCGGGTTTATCTGCCCACCGCCTCCTATTTCGAGATGAGCCAGTGGACCCTGCCGGCCCAGAGCGGGGAGAAATTTGAGGCCCTGGTTGAGGACCTTAAGGAGAAAGGCCGGATTGAGGAGTATAAACCCTATTTAAAAGGGGGTTTCTGGCGAAACTTTCTGGCCAAATATCCTGAGAGCAACAATATGCACAAACGTATGCTCCGGGTCAGCGGGATGATTCATCATTACGAGAAGGAAAAAGGCGTCCTTTTAAGAGAAGAGCGACGGGAACTCTATCGGGGCCAGACCAACTGCGGCTACTGGCATGGGGTGTTCGGTGGGCTTTACCTGCCCCACCTCCGGGATGCCGTCTACCGCCACCTTCTAAAAGCCGAGCGGCTGCTGGAAGCACGGATTCATTCCGGTAAGGATTGGATCGAGGTGGAAAGGACGGATTTTGACAGGGATGGGTCGGATGAGATAATCGTTAACACTAAAAGTTTAAGCCTGTTTTTCTCACCGGGGGATGGGGGTCATCTCTTTGAGCTGGACTACAAACCCACTGATTTTAACCTGATCAACACCCTGGCCCGGAGGCCGGAGAGCTACCATCGGGGGATTCGGGAGTACCATCCAGGGCAGCAAGAAGGGGAAAGGGAAACCAGCATTCATGACCTCACCCGCCCGGTGGACGAGGATTTGAAGAGATTTCTGGTTTACGACCGGGCCCGCCGGGTTTCCCTGATTGATCATTTTCTGGGTCCCACCACCGACCTGGACGGGTTCCGACTGGAAAGGTATAGGGAAGCCGGGGATTTTATAAAGGGGAGATACCAGGCTGCCGTAAGGGAGAGCAGGGGGAGGGTTCGGGTGCAGATGTCCAGGGAAGGGCGGGTAGTCGCAGATGGCCGCGAGGGAAAGCTTTCGGTTACAAAAACCATACAAATTCTGACTGGACGTGATGTTATTACTATTGATTATGCCCTGCGCAATCTGGCGGCAGAGGGTGTTAAGCTATGGTTTGGTTCTGAGTTTAATTTTTCCATGCTGGGATCCAAAAATAAAGGGGTCAGATACGTGATTCCAGGCGAAGATCTAAAGGCCAACGGATTGGGGGACAAGGGGGAATTGGTCGGGGTTCGAACCTTTCAGATTGTTGACGACCGCCAAGGAATAGAGATTTCATTGGACTTTTTAGCGCCGGTAACCCTGTGGTATTTTCCCATCGAGACCATATCCCAATCAGAAAGTGGGTACGACAAATTGTATCAGTCTTCAGTTGTATTCCCGAATTGGAAGATTGATCTTAAACCGAAGGGAGCCTGGAAGGTTCGGTTTTTTTTAAGAATAGATTCAATATAAAATTACCCGCCAAGGGCGGTCAGACCCATACGGGGGCTACGCTCCGACCCGTAGGGGGTAACTCCGGCATTGTAGTTTATCATAATGATGTCGGGGATGAAAACATCCCCGACGAGCAGTAGAACCACAGATTTAATGAAGGAGAGTCACCACCATGCCCGAACTGAGACACGACCCGATTCAGAAACGGTGGGTTATCATTTCCACGGAAAGATCGAGGCGACCCTCGGATTTTAAGGTGACCAGCCCCCCCCCTGACGACAAATTCTGTCCCTTCTGCGAGGGGAACGAGGATAAAACCCCGCTCGAAATTTATTCCATCCGCCGGGACGGCACCCTGCCCAACACCCCCGGCTGGGAGGTGCGGGTGGTGCCCAATAAATTTCCCGCCCTGATGATCGAGGGGGAGCATGACCGGGCCGGGGTGGGGCTCTATGACCGGATGAACGGCATTGGAGCCCATGAAGTGATCATTGAAATCCCCGATCACGGTAGTTCTATGGCTGACAGGCCGCTGGAAAATCTGGTGAAGGTATTCACTGTCTATAAAAACAGGCTTATAGACCTGATAAAGGATAGGCGGTTCAAATATATTTTAATCTTTAAAAACCACGGTCGGGTGGCCGGGGCCTCCCTCTCCCATCCTCATACCCAGATAATCGCCACCCCGGTGACCCCCCGTACGGTGGCGGTGGAGCTGGAATCGGCCCGCGCTCACTATCAGCTTAAGGAGCGATGCATCTTCTGCGACATCATCAAGCAGGAGATCGAGGCCGGGGACCGGATCATCTGCATTGACGAAAATTATGTGGCCATTGCCCCTTACGCCTCCAGGCATCCCTTTGAGGCCTTCGTGGTCCCCCGGGCACACCGGCACGACTTCGGCGAATCCACTGAGGAGGAAATCTATCAACTGGCCGTTATGATGAAGGATCTGCTCGTTCGCTTAAAGCTCAGTTTAGGGGACCCGCCCTACAACTTTCTTTTCCACACGGCACCTAACGTGATCCCCCAACCCCGGCGGCCGGGCTATTGGGAGACGCTGTCCTTGGACTGGCACTGGCACATCGAAGTGCTGCCGCGGCTGACCCGAACGGCGGGGTTCGAATGGGGCACGGGCTTTTACATAAACCCTACCCGGCCGGAGGATGCGGCGAAGTTTTTGAGGGAGGTAGAAGTATAACTCACAAGAACAGATCACTAAACAACTATTTGATTTTTCAATAGGGGGGTGTTTTGGAATGCATCGTCCGTCTTGTCACCGTATATCGTTTATCCCGAAGCTTCGGGAAGCCCGTATCGAAGCCTGGTATTGAGCATTCGTAACCCGGCTTCCTTTAAGAAATGCCAGGAGACAAAAACCGATGAGATTGGCCGAAGGCCGGGCAACGAAAGCCGTAACCGATACAGGCAGCGTCACCGATAAACCGGTCACGATTATCGTCTAATTTATTTTTACAATAGTTTAGAGACCAATAACTTTTTCCTGGAGTCAACATGAAAAAGCCTTACGGATATTTTTCCTTTGTTTTACACAGCCATCTGCCGTATGTCCTGGCTCACGGCGGCTGGCCCCACGGGACCGACTGGCTGTTCGAGGCGGCGGCTGAGACCTATCTTCCACTGTTGAACCTCCTGTTTGACTTAAAGGAGACAGGGATAGCCCCGAAGTTGACCCTGGGGATCACCCCGGTGCTGGCTGAGCAGTTGGCCGATGACCGCTTCAAGGGGGGATTGGCTGATTATTTGGAAATGAAGATAAAATCCGCCCAGGAAAATAAAAAGGAGTTTGAAAGTGTCGGGCAGCCCCACCGGGCCGCCCTAGCCGGGATGTGGAAGGACCATTTTGAGGGGCTTCGGAGCTCTTTTAACGACCGTTATCACCGGGATCTGGTCGGGGCGTTCCGAGAGCTTCAGGATGATGGGACCATTGGGATTATCACCTCGGCGGCCACCCACGGCTACCTTCCCCTGCTGGAGACGGACCAGAGCGTCCAGGCCCAGATAAAATGTGGGGTCGCTTCCTATGAGAAGCATTTCGGCCGCCGGCCCCAGGGCATCTGGCTGCCCGAATGTGCCTACCGACCGAGTTACCAATGGGCCTCGCCGTTGGGGGGAGAGAAGCCCTATCTACGGAAAGGCATCGAAGAGGTTCTGGCTGATGAGGGAATTCTTTATTTCATCGTTGACTCCCATCTTTTAAAAGGGGGACGGGCCATCGGGGCCTATCTGGATCGCTTCGAGGCCCTGAAGGTCTTGTGGCAGCGGTTTGCCGAGAGCTACCAGCCCCGGGAAGAGGATAAGGAAAAATTTTCCTGTTCGGTATACCTGGCTGGGTCGGAGGGGAGCCCCAAGACCACCGCCTTTTTTGCCCGGGATGAAAAGACAGGGCTTCAGGTCTGGTCAGGGGAATGGGGTTACCCCGGGGACGGCTGGTATCTGGATTTTCATAAAAAGCATTTCCCAGGGGGACACCGCTACTGGAGGGTTACATCGGCCAAGGCGGACCTGGCCGATAAGCACGAATACGATCCTGCCAAGGTGGATGAAATTCTGGGCAATCAGGTTCACCATTTCGTCGAGCTCGTCAAGGAAACGCTGAAATCGCATTTTGAAAGGACGGGTGAGGCCGGGGTTATCTGTGCCCCTTACGATACCGAGCTTTTCGGCCATTGGTGGTTCGAGGGACCCCGATGGATCGCCGGGGTGCTAAAACGAATTGCCCAGGACCCGGAAATAGAGCTCACAACCCTGGGGGAGCATCTGGGTCGGGCCCAGCCCCGGGGGGTGGTCTCCCTGTCTGAGGGATCCTGGGGGGAAGGGGGTTTCCATTACATCTGGTTCAATGACTGGAACCGCTGGACCTGGAGGCATATCTACGATGCCGAGAAGAGGATGATCGGGCTGGTCAAATCCAGCCCAAGAACGGCTGATGGGAAGCTATACCGGATTTTAAAGCAACTGGCCCGGGAGCTTTTGCTTCTGGAAAGCTCAGACTGGCAGTTTCTGATCAGCACCTGGTCGGCCCGGGACTACGCCGAAGGGCGGGTGGTCCTGCATACGGAAAACTTCAACCGGTTGGCCGAAATGGCTGAAAAGTTCCTCGGAGGGAAAGAAATTGGGGATGGGGATTGGGCGTTTCTGGATACGCTGGAAAGAAACGACTGCCTGTTTCCAAACGTTGATCCTTCCTGGTGGCTATGAGAGTAGGTCCGAAATGAAGTTTGAAGTGTGAAATGCGAAGCTCGGAGTCACCGCTTTAGCGGTTTATAGATTTTATATTCATTCTGGGCTATCCAAAGACCACAAGAATCAAAGATAAGAAGGAATATTCTTTCTTATAAATTATATTTGTTGTGCCCGCCAAGGGCGGTCAGACCTCGACCCGTAGGGGGTAACACCGGATTAGTTATTGTTTTTCTTAAATAAAATGATCTCATTTACGGAGAGGAAACTTCACATCGGCACTTCGGGATATTATTATAAACATTGGGTTGACCTATTTTATCCCAAGGATGTGAGGAAGGAGAGATGGCTGGAGTTCTACGCCGGGCGTTTTGGCACCGTGGAGATTAACTCCACCTTTTACCACCTGCCCCGGGAGAAGATGGTGGACGGCTGGCGAAAAAGGGTTCCGGATAATTTTTTATACACTTTTAAGGTCAATCGCCGGATCACCCATGTTAAAAAACTTAATGAAGCCCGGGAGGACCTCTACCGATTTCTTCACCTGATCAAGCCCTTAAAAGTGGCGGGAAAGCTGGGGACCCTGCTGTTTCAACTGCCACCGAGCATGAAAGTCAACGCCAAGAGGCTGGAAGAATTTTTGGAAATTCTGCCCACCGGGTATAAATGCGTATTCGAATTCCGTAATCCTAGCTGGTTCAGTGAACAAATCTATTCTCTGTTAAGGAAATACGGGGCCGGGTTCTGCATTATGGATCTGCAGGGGTTTAAACCTGTCATCAGGGCTACGGCCCCGTTCGTCTATTTCCGCTTCCATGGGCCTAATGTCCCCTACAGTTCTCCCTATTCAGACCAGGAACTTAAGATGTGGGCGGGTCATATACGGGGATTTCTAAAAGAGGGCAGGGAGGTTTTTGCCTATTTCAACAACGACATCGGGGGGTATGCGGTCGGGAACGCCCTAACTTTAGAACAATTGGTGTAAGTCAGGTTTTTTATCCGTTTTTAGTTGTTCTTACAATGAGAAAATCCCAGGTAGAAATAGAGAAGGAAATCCAGTCCCGGATCGATCGGGTGATCGAGACAATCATGTCCTATCTGGATATACAGAGCATCAGGGACAAGTTTCTGGACCTTATTGTCTCGGAGATCGGACCTCTGCTATCCATCACCCGGGGACGCATCTGGGAGGCCCGAAAGGACCATTATGAATGCGTAAAAGAGATTGGTGAGAGTCAAGAATCGGTGGGGAAGACCGTTTCCAAGGATTATCCACCCATCCGGAGGATCATCGAAGAGGGGTTCGTCATCTACTCCCAGAAGGAGGCCATCGCCGACCCGGAAGTGGAGGGGGAGATAAAGACGGGGTTTATGTCCACCGGGGTGGCTATCGGAGACCAGGCCGATCTAATCGGGGGGTTTACCGTTAAGGGTAAGTTCAAATGGCAAAGGCAGATGCTGGAAAGGATGCTGAAGCGCATCTCCCGGGGGACCTCCATCGCCCTGCACAACGCCGAACGGTATCAGCAGGCAGTTAAGGATTTCACGGACATGGAGCGGCAGATGTTGATCGCCCGCATCATTCAGGAAAAGCTGCTCCCCAAATCCCCGAGATTTGAAGGATTTGACATCTACGGTAAGCTGATCAGTTCCAAATACGTGGGAGGGGATTATTATAATTTTCTGAACCTGGGGGACGCTGGCCTGGGGATCGCCATCGCCGACGTGGCCGGCAAGGGGCTTCCGGCGGCCCTGCTTACCAATACCCTGGACGGAGCCCTGGGGATGAAGGTGCAGGATGAATCCAAGGTGAACACCATCGTACGGAGGCTGAATAACTTCTTGACAGAAAAGACGAGCCAGGAGACCTTCATCACCTTTTTCTACGGCGAACTTTCACGGGAGGGATTATTTAGTTATTGCAACGCCGGCCATAATGCTCCACTGCTTTTTTCGGGACAGCAGATTTCGGAGCTGGACGCCGGGGGTCCCCCCCTGGGGTTAGTGGAAAAGACACCCTATCGGCTGGGGTCGGTACAGATGGAAAAGGGGGATATTTTAGTCCTGTTCACCGACGGTATCAGCGAGGCCCCGGGCCAGAAAGGGGGGGAATTCGGGGTGGAACAGATAAAGATTGTTGTATCCAAAAACAGGGGATTGAAGGCCATTCAATTGGCCAATCGGATCTTCAACGCGGTGGAGATGCACCAGTGGGGTTACGTCGGGGATGAACTGGAGACCGACGATAAGACACTGATTGTGGTAAGATATTTAGCATCGGAT
>JADHWK010000026.1 GCA_016783505.1 Candidatus Zhuqueibacterota bacterium
CTTTCTTGCTCAGGTATATTTAACGAACAAAACCGTTTTAGAAAGGAAGTACCTTTATGGTCAGTAGCGCAAGTTATTAATGGAACATTTTGAGAAGAAATCTGTTACCATAGTGTAAACACCCTGACAAGCTATGACACTTTATATAAGTTAATACTAAGAATATTGAAAACGCAATAAACCCAAAACTTAATTGAATTCGGTCAGTTTCAACAACAGCCTTAAAACCACCTACAACTATATAAATTAGTGCAACTACAACAAATATAAAAAACAACAACATAAATAAAGACTGACCTTGAGTTGTGTTAACAGCTGAAATTATTATATTACTTGTAAATTCTGCTTCAAAAAATGCTGTACCAGATAGACCGAGCATAGAAGCAATAGCAGCAATTCTGGCTACATTCCCACTTTTATATTTTTTAGCTAAAAAACCATGGATGGATAGAGTAGATTCACTTTGAATATATTTTTTTAAGAGATCATAATCATTTAATTTTTTTAATAAGAAAAATCCCAAAAACCAAAAGACTGCAACCCATATTGTCCAAAAACCATATATATAACCCCAAGATGCAAAGAGTGAAATGGCTGCAATCTGATAGGCATATGCAACAGTAGTGTTTAAGAATTCATTGTTATTTATTTTTTTATCAGCCAAGAAGAACTCTCTTGTTGTTTTAGCCCAAGAGATTTTTCTTAATTTCCATAGGAAGATGAAGATTGGAAATGCGACGATTAAAGTTAACAAAATGTACCGAAACGCATTCATTTTTCCCTCCATTTAATTTTTTAAAGATATTAATTTGATATTTAAATTATGCAGCTAACATATAATAGACTGCCCCATAGCCGTGTTATAACACGGCGTTTCGGCAAGCATAAAAGTTAGATCACCTTCGCCTCTTCCTTCAGCAGCCTCACCAGTTCGCAAGCAGCACCAGTCCCCTCCCCCACAATCCTTCCTGGCGGCCTGGAAGGAGGATACTCTACTGCTTAAGTGATTTGTTAGCTGACCTTCGACTGCTTTTGACATGACGACAATATCAACAAGGATACTGCTGATCACCGAAGAGGAAATCGGTAATTTTCGTCAGTAGTTTCTTAGGAGTCCATTTATTTGATAATTCGTTCGTATTCCTCATGAGTGCCAATCCAGACCCAAGTGAAATCATCACCATCTTTGACGGCAAGTGCTCTATAGTCGAATCCTACTCTGGCAGACCATAACTTCCCAACCTTCTTAAAATGCAAGGAGGGATGCAACGGATTAGCCTTTAGAAGTTGAAAGTTGTTTTTAGAAATTTTCTGAACATAAGATGGAAGTTTCTCAAAGCATTTCCAGAAACGATTCGTTGTCCGATGCATCTAAAGCTCTTTCAAAGTACCAGCATTTTTTTCATCAATAGCTTCCCTGATCAAGAAATCCAGCTTTCCTGACTGTGAATCCTCCTCGATCTGTCTGTCCCATTTTTCCCAGTCCTTTTCGGTGAACCACTTTCTCAGTTGAACAAAATCCTCCTCTGGAAGGGATTCAATGGTTGCCTTGATTTCGTCAACTTTCGACATTGATGTCTCCCTTCTATCCTCTTATTGATTGTCTCGACTTAGGTCAAACTAATAAAACTCGCAGTTATTACCAATTCAGAACATTACTGAAAAACCCTCTTTAACAAAAGACCCAGCAAAGGTGATATAAACCTCTGTAATACCTTTCTCTGTTAATTCTTTATCAAATGCCCAACGGTCTTTATTATGGAGAATTACTTCCCCCTCTGGATTATCACTCTCATCGAAAGCCCGGAAGGCAATCCATTCACCTTCATATGTAGTTTTGGCTTCCTCAATCTTCATTATCTCCCCCTTTTTTATGGGACAACAGCATAAAAGTTAGATCACCTTCGCCTCTTCCTTCAACAACCTCACCAGTTCGCAAGCAGCATCGGTCCCCTCACCCACTATCCTTCCCGGCGGCCTTGGAAGTGGATACTCCATCTTTAACGTTTTATTGGTTTAATGATTAGCTTTGATCCTCGTTTTCCAATATCCAGGTTTCCTACGCAAATGCATTACTGCGATAATCTCAATACGCTCTTCTTTACATCTGTATATTAGACCATAAGGAAAACGGAGAACTCGACATTGCCGGATGTCATCTTCAAGAATGTGATAGAGAAGTGGATTTGCCTGGATCCGTTGGACTGCATCGCGTAAAGCTGCCATCAAGCGCTTGCCTAATCCCGATTGTTGGGATTCGTAATAGCGAATGGATTCGAACAATTCTGCCCTTGCCTCAGCATGGAATTGAACCGGTTTCATCCGGATTTCCTGCTAAGCTCTTTAAAAACCTGTTCTGCAGGAATTAATTCCACTACGCCTTCATCTATCTCTTTACAGCGACGCCGGATTTCATCCATCCACTCTGCGCTCACTTCAAAATCTTCCTCGTAATCAAGACTTTCAAGCAGTTTTTCTGCCAATAAAGCCCTTGTTTGCAGAGGAAGATGGAGTACCTCTCCCACAATTTTGTCAACATCTACTTTCATATTGGGAAATAACAAAAAAGTCAAATCACCTTCGCCTCTTCCTTCAGCAACCTCACCAGTTCGGGAACAGCATCGGTCCCCTCTCCCACGATCCTTCCCGGCGGCCTGGAGGGGGGATACTCCATCTTCAACACTTCGATGGAGGGTTCCACTGGACAGGGTTCCAGCATGGAAATCTCTTTTTTCTTTGCCGTCATAATACCCCGTAGGGAGGGATAGCGGGGTTCGTTAAGTCCCTTCTGGGCCGTAATTACGGCCGGCAGTGGAGTCTCCACCACCTCGATCCCTCCCTCTACTTCGCGGTGGGCCACTGCCTTGCGGGCCGAAATTTCCAATTTTACCACTACCGATACCGAGGGCAGGTTCAAAAGTTCAGCTACCATCACCCCAACCTGCCCCTGATCCACATCCATGGCTTGTTTGCCAAACAGGAGCAGGTCGAATTCCATACCCTTCAAGGCATCGGCCAGCAGGGTCGCTGTGACCAGGGAATCCCCGTTGAACTTTTCCGTTTGGATCAAAGCCGCCTCATCAGCCCCCATGGCCAGGCCGGTGCGCAGGGCCTTGGTAGACCCTTCACCCCCCAGGCAAAGCAGACCCACCGTCCCCCCGAACTTTTCCTTAAGCCGGAGGGCCTCCTCAACAGCATACTCATCATACGGGTTCAGGACGAAGTTAACGTCCTTTTCGTCAATGGATTTTCCATCGGAACTAATACGAATAGCCGCCTCCGTGTCCGGCACCAGCTTCACACAAACCACACTTTTCACGTTCCATCCTCAAAACAATGCGTCAATTATTCCAGAAAAACCCCTCCTCTTTCTGGTATCTAAAGTAAAACATTTTTTCCTAAAATGCAATAGTTTTTTGCGGGAATTCAGGATTTTTTCGTCAACCTGATGATCTCTCCGCTTCGGCTTTCATCCTTCAAGGGAAGGGGGAAAGCTACCGGCCTGAGCGATGCTATCTGGGGACGGCCCCGGGGGCAGACCGAGCACTCCATGAGTTTACCCCCGTAGAGGGGACGGGTCATCAAAAGCAGGCGTTCCCCGGTATCAATCTCCAGAGCCGTGCATCCCCCCACCAACCCGGTCTTCAGCCGCTGGGCTAAACACCCGGCTAAACTTTTCCCATAAGGGGTGGCCGCCAGCAAAAGGACTTCGGGATTATGGGACTCCACAATAGCCGCCAGCCTCCTCACCCAATCCATCCAATCATACCCTTCCCCCTCGACAATCAACAACCGGTCGGCGCCGTAAAAAAACATCCCCCTGGCCAGCCCCTCATCTTCCCGGGGGAGGATGGCGCTCACATACACCCCCAGGGTGTCCGCCAGCTCCCGGGCTTTCCCTAAAGCCTCCAGGGAGGCATCCTTGACCCGATTCTCATCCACTTCCAGGAAAACAATCAAACCGCTGGGCTCCCCCCCTAATCCCTCCTCTTCCCCACCAAAGTAGCCAAACAATTGATCTTCAGGGACGGTTTCTTTCACCATCTGTCCACCTTCTATTATCAGCAGGTCACAATGATGCTAAGAAGCTTGCAAGTTGCCAAAATTGCCATAAGTTCAAAAATTTCAAAAATTGTAACAGTTTACCCCGTTGTCATTCCTGTCCCAAGATCGTTTCCCAAGACCCTTCGGGCCGACAGTCTTTAAAGCAGGAATCCATACTTTCTGATTAGTCCCGAAGGTTCGGGACGGGAATGACAAGATGACTAACTTTTGAGGTTCTAAACAGGTTATTCTTGACAGAGTGAACTGTTACCAAAAATTTTTATAATTTAGTTTGATTCCTTGGAAGTTCTGTATTAAGTTCAAAATAATTTTTGAAATTTTGGCCCCGAAGCTTCGGGGAACTTTTTGAAATTGGTGAGGTTGAGGACTTATTCTGGCACAAAGGTCATCCGCACCTCGGTCATCGAGCCCTCCCGACCCACCTCGCCCGGGGACAGGCTCAGATCGGCCACCCCCCAGACGGTGATGTCCTTTCTGAACGCTTGCATGATCCTCAGGGCACTGGGGATTCGGGGGGAATCGGCCCTGTCGGATACCGTAACCAAGAAGGGGGCTTCAATCTTAATTTCCCTACTTTCATCATTGGACTGGCAAACCGCCCACACCCCTTCCCCCTCGACCCGAAGGCCCCTGACGTAGCTTATCAGCGGAATTTCCAAAGCCTCTGCTAACCTGGATCCCGTCTGACCCGTTCCCCCAACCGTTGAGAAACTGCCAACGGAAACGAGATCATAGCCGCCAATCTTTTTTATTGCAGCGGAAAGCACACGAACATTGGCGGCCGCATCCCCCCCCGCAAACGCCGGGTCACAGAGATGAATTGCCCGGTCGGCCCCCAGGGCCAGCGCCTCCCTCAGAACATCCTTTGCCCCTTCCTCCCCCAGGGTAAGGGCAATAACTTCCCCGCCAGTCGCTTCTTTTAGTACCAAGACCAATTCCAAAGCCTTCCCATCCACCGGATTCATAACCCTCTTTTCCGTCTCGATGACCTCGCCCCGGCTCCGGCTCACCTTCATGGCTTCAACATTGGGCACCTGTTTTATCAATGCAATAGTCTTCATTTCTATCAATCCCTCCAAAGGGACAGGGTAGCATTTTTTCAAAACAGATTTTAATCATTCAGCAACATTCCTTGATGCTGAAGTTGTAGCCGCAGGTCACGCCATAGGCGGATCTGCCTCAGGCATGACTTTATGCCTGCGGTCAGTCAGGCTGGTCAGGCGCCCAACTGAATGATAACTCCACACCCATAAAGGGCGTTATGATTTAATATCTTCCCTTTTTGATCACGTCCCGGGCGATGATCATCCGCTGGATCTCGTTAGTCCCCTCGAAGATGCGGTTGATTCGGGAGTCCCGGTACATCCTTTCGATGGGGTATTCCTGCATGTATCCCATTCCCCCGTGAATCTGAACCGCCTTGTCCACGATCCGATCTAGGGCCTCTGTGCAATACATCTTGGCGATAGCGGCTTCCCGGGAATATCTCATTTTCTGGTCGCACATCCAGGCCGCCCGGTAGACCAGGCTTTCCATGGCGTAGACCTCAGCAGCCATTTCGGCCAGCATCCATTGGATGGCCTCCTGTTCGGCAATGGGTTTTCCGAACTGGACCCGGGTCTTAGCGTGCTGGGTTGAAAGGTCAATCAATTCCTTCCCCGCCCCTACGCAGCCGGCGCCTAAGGAAAGCCGGCCCACATCCAGCGTCTTCATAGCGGTAAGAAAACCAGCACCGAAACGCCCTAGTACATTCTCCTTGGGGATCCGCATGTCTTCAAAGACTAAGGTTGAGGTCCGGGTCCCCCGGATTCCCATTTTATGATCGTCTTTTTCCGCTTTGAAGCCAGGGGTATCCGCCTCTACGATGAACGTCGTTACCCCGCCCCTGGCCCCCAGGGCCTTATCGGTTACCGCAAAGACGCTTACGATGTCGGCAATAGAACCATTGGTGATAAAAATCTTCTCTCCATTCAGGACATAATCATCCCTATCCCTCACCGCTGTCGTCTGAATGGCCGCCGCATCGGAGCCGGCATTGGCCTCTGTCAGGGCGAAGGCGGCGATCTTCTCGCCCCTGGCTAATGGAACCAGATATTTTTTCCTCTGTTCTTCCGTCCCATCCAGGTAGATGGCCATGGCCCCGATGGACTGGTGAGCACCGATCATCACCGTCGTGGAACCACACCCCCTGGCCACCTCCTCCATGAGGATACAGTATCCAATCTCCTCCATCCCCGCCCCCCCGTATTCCTCGGGAAAGACGATGCCGAAGAACCCCAGTTCTGCCATTTTCTTAATGAGATCCTCAGGAATTTCCTCCTCTTCATCAATCTGCCTGGCCAGCGGTCTCACCTCCTGATCCACGAACTTCCTGACCATATCCCGGAGCATATTCTGCTCCTCGGTAAACGTAAATTCAATCATATCCTCTCCTTCTTTTAAACCCAGAGTTGTAAATTCTCACTACCTACCAGAGTTACCACTATGAAACCTCCATCCCGAATCTTCGGGACAAATGGGGATAAAAATACCCTTCTCTGCGTTCTCAGCGAACTCTGCGGTGAAAGTATTTTGGCAAAGAAAATAAAACCCGGAAATATCAGCGATTTTATTACATGAATTTAATTGACCAATACGTGAATATTTACACACAATAATTGAAAAAACAATCTATTAATTTATGGCATTACTAAATTCAGGGGAAAAATCAATATATGCACAAAAAATGATTATGTGTTAAGCTACAAAAAAACAAGTAAAAATAAGCCCCCATAATTTATTTGACCTTTTCGGGTTGTGTTAATATACGAATGTTCTTTATATTGTCAAATAAATACCCCTAAAAAAATCGCTGAAATATCGGGATTAACTCCATTACTTTGAAATTGTTGGAGTTAAGGCGTCAGCCTTTTATAAAAAGTCTGTGTAATCTGTGGTCTATTTTCAGTTGAAAAATGATAATTGAAAAGACCAGAACCTATCTTATTTATCCTGAAACTTCGGCTGTCTCTTCTGGATGAATGCACCAATTCCCTCCCGCATGTCCTCGGTCTCGCAGATGAGGCCGAACAGATGGGCTTCCATCTTAAGGCCTTCCTCCAGACTAACCTTTAACCCCTCTTCAATGGCCTCCATTACCCGGGCGATGGCCACCGCCCCCTTGGCGGCAATGCGCTTGGCAATTCCCTGGGCCTGCTTGACCACCTCCATCCCCGGCACCACCTTGTTCACCAGCCCGATGCGGTAGGCCTCCTGGGCGGTGATCATGTCCCCGGTGAGGATCATCTCTGCCGCTTTCGCCCTTCCAACAATCCTCGGCAGCCTCTGGGTTCCCCCAAAACCCGGCATAATGCCCAGGTTGATCTCCGGCTGACCGAACCGGGCCCTATCGGAGGCGATCCGGAGGTGACAGGCCATGGCCAGTTCGTTCCCCCCACCCAGGCACATGCCGTTGATGGCGGCGATGACCGGCTTGCGGAGTTTCTCCAATTTGTTGATGATACCCTGCCCTTTTGAGCAGATGTCCTCGCCATCCTGGACCGTCTTCAGGGTGTTGATCTCGTTGATGTCGGCCCCGGCGATGAAAAACATCCCCGCCCCGGTGAGCACTGCGGCCTTGATTTCGTCGTTATTGGCCACCTCGTCAATGCATTTATCCAGATCTTCCATGGTCGGTGTATCCAGTGCATTAGCTGGTGGGTGGTCAATGACGATCAAGGCCACCCGGTCCTCCACCGTAAATTTGACGTTCTGCAATTCCATTGTTCCCTCCTGATTACCTTTTTAATCTTTGTAACAATTCAGCCACCCCGAAATAGTCACTTCACGACAATTCACCTCCGAAGGAATCCCTTCGGGAAAAGGCACAAAGAAAAACGAATATGATAATCTTTAAATTTGGCTCTAGGTCGTTTCCCCCTATTTTTAAAGGGGAACTAAGGGGAATTTTAAAATTTTTCGTTCAAAGCATTTGTTTTCTTTTGAAAAAATCCCCCTAAATCCCCCCCAGCCCTCCTTTATTAAAGGGGGGAATAAGGGGGGATTCAAAGGGAGACTTTGAGAAAGAACAAGGGATTCATAAATAGGATTTAGTGGTGAACTGTTACTAATTTTTCTCCAGGTTTATTTTCAGAAATTAATGGGTGTAGAACCCTCGACCGGTCTTTTTCCCCAGCAGTCCCCCGGCCACCATTTTCTTCAACAACGGGGCTGGCCAGAAGCGAAAACCCAGTTCGCCCTTTAATTTTTCTAAACCCTTTAGGATGAAATCCAGTCCCAGCTCATCAGCATATTTCAGGGGACCTCCCTTGTCCTGGGGAAATCCCGTTCCCGCCATCATAGCAATATCAATCTCCGAGACCGAGGAGATTTTCTCCTGAAGAGCCAGAATAGCCTCATTGACCATAGTATAAAACAGCCTTTCGGGGGAAAACTCTGTCTTTTTCAGTCCCTGTTCCTTTTGAATCTTAGCGATGATTTCCTGCAGACCTTTTTCAGAACCGTCCTCGTCATAATAGCCGGTCCCCGATTTCTGGCCGTATCGTCCCTCCTGGTAGAGACGTTCGATGATAATCGGCGGTGCCATCCGGTGGCCGTAGCCTTCCTCCATAATCTTGGAGACCTTATAGACAACGTCGTTCCCCAGCATATCACATAGGGTGAAGGGACCCATGGGCATGCCGAAATCCACCATCGCTTTGTCTATTTCGGTGGCGGTTGCTGCTCCCTCCTGAAGGGCCGTAGCGGCCTCCCCAAGATAGGGGGCCAATAGCCGATTTACCAGAAAGCCGGGGCATTCCTCTACCCGGACGGGAAGTTTTCGCAGGGATTCAGAGAAGGCCATCACATCGTTTACCGTCTCGTCGGAGGTCAGCACCCCGGGGATGACCTCCACCAGCTTCATCACGTGAGCCGGGTTGAAGAAGTGCATCCCCACCACCTTCCCCAGCCTTTTGGTGACCGAAGCAATTTCGGAGATGAACAGGGCTGAGGTATTGGTGGCCAGTATGGTTGTCTCCGGGCAGGCCCTGTCCAGTTCAGCAAAGACCTTTTTCTTAACCCCCATATCTTCGGGCACCGCTTCGATGACCAGGTCCACATCGGCAAAGTCATCGTAGGTCAAAGTCCCCGTGGCCAGCATGATCTTGGGTTCGGCATCCTCGGGGGTCATCTTCCCCTTATTTATACGGGACTGATAAATGGAACGTACCTTGGCCAGCGCGTTATCCACCGCTCCCTGATCAATATCCTTCACCACCACCGGAATCCCGGCGTAGGTGATCACTTGGGCGATAGCCCCCCCCATGGTTCCCCCTCCCACTACAGCAGCTTTATAAATATACATTTATCCTCCTTTCCTATTTTCTCTCAATAATCATCGCCCCCCCCATCCCACCACCCACGCAGGCGGTGGCCAGTCCCAATTGGGCGTCGTTCTGTTTCATAATATTCATTAGGGTAACCAACAACCTGGCCCCGGTGGCCCCCACCGGATGCCCCAGGGCGATGGCCCCCCCGTGGATATTGAATTTCTCCTCGGGGATTTTAAGCTCCCTCATGCAGGGCAGGGCCTGGGCAGCGAAGGCCTCATTAAGCTCCACAAAATCAATATCGTCCATCTTCAATATTGCCCTGCCTAAGGCCTTGGGCACGGCGTGGATGGGCCCCTCCCCCATGAAGGCTGGGCTGAGGGCGGCGTAGGCATAAGAGCGCACATAAAATTCCGGGGTATAGCCCAGCCCTACCGATTTTTCCTTAGTCATTACCACCATCGCCGCCGCCCCATCGGAGATGGGGCAGGAGTTGCCCGGGGTTACCGTACCGTTCTCCTTGAAAATGGTTGGATACAAAGCGAGAATCTGCTTGTTAAGGCCGATATTGATGGTCTCATCCTCGGAAACCGGCTCCGAGGCCACCTCCCGTCCGGCCATCTTTTTGGGGACCTGGATGGTGACGATCTCGTCCTTGAACTTCCCCTCCCGGGTGGCCCGGAAGGCCTTCTTATGGCTCCAGATGGCGAATTCGTCCTGTTCCTCCCGGCTGATCCCGTATTTTTCAGCCACGTTCTCAGCCGTTCCTCCCATGATCTGACCGACAACGGGATCCGTCAGCCCCTCCCAGATGCAATCCACCAGATCACCCGATTGCAACCGGTAACCGAAACGGGCTTTCCGCAGAAGATAGGGGGCGTTGGACATACTCTCGGTTCCCCCAATCAGAAAAACCTCTCCATCCCCGCTCTGAATGGCTTGATAAGCACAGGTAACCGCCTGAATGCTGGAGACGCAGAGGCGCTGGATGGTTTGGGCAGGAACGTGTTCTGGGACCCCGGCCTGAAGTGCCGCCACCCGGGCGATGTTGGGGGCATCTGAGGACTGGATGATGCAGCCCACAATGACATCATCAATAATTCCCGGGTCCAACTCCAGCCTTTTAATCTGCTCCTCAAAAAGGATCTTCATCAGTTCCTGGGCGGTGATATCCCTTAAGGCTCCCCCAAAGGCCCCCATTGGTGTTCTCACCCCACCCAGAATGACCACTTCTTTCATCGTATCCTCCAAAAATAGCGGTAAATTGTCACGCTATCTCAACGAAAGTCCCGAAACTTCGGGACTAATAACAGTATGTTTCAACATACTTTCTTAGAGTTAGCATAGGAATTTATTCCTATGCGGTAGTTCTGCAACAGGCCCGCCCGACTGATATAGTTTTGACTGCTTAGGTCCGAATCCCACCAATGAAAATATTGCCGATCTGCTCTACGGTCTCCATCAGGTCATAGCTTTTTTTCTTGGACAGCACCCAGAAGGTGGCCGTCTCATCGAGGGCGCCGAAGTAGCTGCGCTTAAAAACGATGGGTTTAATATCAGGTCGGATGACCCCTTCCCGCTGACCTTCTTCCACCAGCCCGCCGATAATCCGCAGATATTCCATGAATTTTTCGTTCTGGTATTCTTTCATAAACTTATTGCTCTGTCTCAGTTCGATCTGGATCACTTCGGCCAGGTTCTGGTTTTCCAGCACCATCCGGGCATAGACCCGGGCAAAGCGTTTCAGCTTATTTAACACCCCATCTTCCTCGGCCAACTCCTGTCGGGTGCGGGCGATGATCTTGTCCATCTCCGTCTCAAAAAGGGAGATCAGGATGTCATCCTTATTTTTGAAGTACAGGTAAACAGTGCCATCGGCTACCCCTGCCTCTTTGGCAACATCGGCCACCCGGGTGTGGAAGAAGCCCTTCTGGGCGAACACCTTAACGGCTGCCCGAAGGATGCGGTCAAATTTGAGATTGTCCTTGGGTTTCATTTTCTTTATGAATGAATAGTCATTCATTTATAATATAACAAAAAAATCCTTAATGTCAAGGATTTTTTAATGAGTTTTCATTGTTTAGATTAGCTCACCCTTTATCAGGTTCCGTCATGTTTTTTGACTTTGGGGGTCCCCCAACAAATGGTATTTTCAAATCCTCCTCAGCCAGTGTGATCAACTTGGCCGGATCATTCACATCAATAGGATAGATAGCCACCCCCAGCCCCATCTTTCCCCATCCCTGTTCGGAGGCGATTCCCAAAAAGCGTTTTTTAATTACCGAAGGAACTTCAGCAGCGGTGACCCCGGGCAGGATCACCGAATACCGCCGCACCGCCGTCTGCATCACCACGTCATACTGCCGCACTCCTTTCTTAAGATGCTCCACGTAGACAGTCTTTCCGGGCAGGAACTTATGCACTCCCCGGGGAATAGCCTCATTTAATTCCAACATCAAGAAACCCACGTTATAATGAAACCGATCTGCCCGGCTCATCTCTACCGCCAGGGACCGCTCCATCAACTTCCTCCGTTTGCGAAAGGTCCGCTTGAGGTTCCATCTGTCTAGAATCCAACCGACCAAGATGAAGACTGCTAAGGCGATAATTCCATAGATAAAATAATTCATACCGCATCCTATTAGTTTAATCAATGGTAATTGTTTAGCTATCTGAAATTGAAAAACAGAAGAGGAGCAGAGGGGCTGGGGAGCAGGAGAGAGAAAAAATCCCTTTTCCCCCTTGCTCCTCCGCTCCCCTGCACCCCGGCTTTTCCATCCTGATACCTTCCCATTCGTTATTAACTTCCCATAGTTAAACTGATACAATCAATGAATCAATTTTATCAAAATAGCCTTCTGAATGTGAAGCCTGTTTTCCGCCTGATCAAAGACTACCGAATGGGGACCATCCATCACCAGGGCCGTGATCTCCTGACCCCGGTCAGCGGGCAGGCAGTGCATGACAATGCAGTCCGGGTGGGCGTGTCTCAACAGCCCCTCGTTGACCTGAAATTTCCTCAGCAGTTCGGCTCTCGCCTCCGCCAAGTGCTTCTGTCCCATCGAGGCCCAGACATCGGTGTAGACCACATCGGCACCCGAGATGGCTTTAAGGGGGTCATCGGTAATTGTAATCTGGCTTATTCCGGCCTTTCGGGCCCGGGCCAAGACCTCCCCATCCGGCGGGGTATCAGGGGAAGTAGCAATCCGAAGATCAAAAGGCAATCGAGAGGCGGCGTTCAGCCAAGAGTTGGCCACGTTGTTACCATCACCGAGATAGGCCACCTTCATCCCCTCGATCTTACCCTTCTTCTCAACGATGGTTAACATATCCCCCATCACCTGGCAGGGATGCAAAAGGTCGGTCAATCCATTAATAACGGGCACATCAGCAAAACGGGCCAGCTCCTCCAAGGCCGACTGGGCGAAGGTGCGGATCATGATCCCGTCCACATAGCGGGAGAGTACCTTGGCGGCATCGTGGATGGACTCCCGCACCCCCAGTTGAATCTCTTTATCCGTGATATACAAAGCCGTCCCCCCCAATTGGGCTACCCCTACCTCGAAGCTCACCCTGGTGCGCAGAGAGGGTTTATGGAAAATGAGGGCGATGGTCTTTCCGGCTAAAGGTTTGGGACATTCAGCCTTTTTTGTCTTTTCCTTTAATTGCCGGGCCAGCCGAAAGGTGTCGTCTATTTCTGAACCCGTAAAGTCAGGAATGGCTAAAAAATCCTTTTTCATCCTTCTCCTTGGTCTTACTCCGGTTCCGCCAAAGATTTTCCCCGATAGAAATATCCTCGAAAGCATCTATATCGAGTGCCGGAGAAGCGTCTTTTATTTCGATTAATTTAAACCGGGTTCCCAACAATTCACCAAGCTTAGTTTCCATCCCCTTTTTGGTCAATTTTTTCTGTAAATATTTTCTTACTTCCCGGCGAGCAAATTTGATAACGGTTACTATCTTTGTAGGATTTCTTAATTTTCGAACCGAATAGGCAAGATTTATTAACTCCAAGTTCCTAATCCCTTGAGGGTTAGCAAAACCCAGATTGGCGATCCGAAAACCCTTCCTCCCATATTTATCGGCCCCCTCTTTCCCCCTAGAATTATCATCAATCATCCAAAAATAAGGTCTTTTTCTGAACCACTTTGTTGTTGGTTTTAGGGTTCTCCGGCTGACTACGGCGAAAAGGAAATCAAAATCCCTTTGATAAGACTGGCATTCCCTAACAAAATAGTCTATATCGGCCGGGGCTATAAACGGGATATCGGATGGGACAAACAAGGCGTGATTGGTGGCGCTGCTATTTTCATAGCTCAGCAGAGCGTTTTCCAGAAAGGGTCCCATTTGTTGAACAACCTTTACCGGGGTCTCCATACGGTTTATTATACCGACTTTTTGCTCAATCCTTTTCTTCTCCCCGACAATCACAACCTCTGCAATAGTCTTCGCTTTATCCAAAGAATGGAGCACATATTCCATCATAGGTCTTAATTTTATCACCCCATCAATATTGCCTTTAAAATTCCTCAGGGGTTTGTATTCACCGAACAAATAAGTTTCGTTGTAGATGAAGCGATAAAGGACCTTACTTATCGAATCATACCAAGATTTCTTTACCTTCCCCCCTGCTAATAATATTGCGCTGACCATCATATTATAAAATTAACCCATTCCTCATAGTTAATGTGGCACAGGTTTCGTTAGAAACCTGCGTTCTTACAAATTATGTAATCTCTATGCATGCATTGACATATTTAATGCAATTCAAACAATTTAGAAAAAATCGATTTTTACAATAATTTAGTTTTAGTTAAAATTTTACTCTAATTTAATATTCCTATTTCATTTTGTTACTATGGAAGTACCCATACTACCTGTTGGTAGGTTTTCAATTGTTGCTGTAGAATCGCCAGTAGAACATTCCTTTGCATAGGGTTCAATTTTTCTTTCAAATAGATGATTGGCAGTGAGATAAGCCTCAACTAATCTCTTTTCCAAAATTAAATTATAAACTTTTTCAAACTCTTTTTCAAAGTAAATAATGATGTCTTCTACAGCATCTTTAACAGGTATAAGATCTTCAGAATTGCAGTCTTTTGGTGTCATACCCCTTTTAGGATTTGATGGTAATTTAAATTCTTCTTTATTTGATATTGGAAAACGCCAATAATGAACAGAATGGTGGCGAAGGAGGATTTTTTGATTACAATTATTAAAAATATTCCAAAAAGAATCATCAACCATATTTTTTCTTTTCTTTAAATCACCCAATGTAAGCCCCTTCTCAGAATCAGATTTTGGCTTTTTTATAAATAGAGATTCAACAAAATTTTCCAAGGCACACAAACCCGAATATAAATCACTGTAACAAGCTTCTACTTCTTCCCAAATATAGAAATAGCTGTATTCTTGCAATTCATCTCCTAAAAGTTTTTCAAGATTATTGAGATGATAATAAGCACCAAGAATATGAGTAGCTGCAGAGTGACTTTCTAAACCTGTTTTATAAAATGAGTCCAAAATTTCATCTGCATTCGGTACATCGGAAAAAAATATAACATTATCTCGTGAAAAAGCACAACCCTTTTCCCTTACTGTCCAGTAGGTTTTTAAAAATTTTAATTATTCTTCCATCTTTTTGTCAAGAGGATCTAAGGGATATTTATGCTTCATGTTAAAACCTTAAAATGATACTATGGTAATCGTTCAATAACCTTTAAATTTATACATAACCGGCGGGCGATGTGGCTGCACCGCCCGCCGGCTCAGCAGATTGGTTAATATAGCAAGACTGATTTACTTCTCGGCCAAAATGGCTTCAACCTGGTCAATCAGCTCGTCCATCTTTTTGGTGGTGGCCTCGATGGGCTCCGGGGTGGACATATCCACTCCAGCACCTTTCAGTAGGTCAATGGGGTAGGCCGAGCTCCCCCTGCTTAAGAAATTCAGGTACGCCTTCACCGCTGGCTCCCCTTCGGTCAGGATTTTCTGGGAGACAGCCTGGGAGGCGGCATACGAGGTGGCGTAGGTATAGACGTAGAAGTTATAATAGAAATGGGGTATGCGGGCCCAGGAGAGCTTCTCCTCGGGATCAACCACCATCTCCGGCCCCCAGTACTGCTGGTAGAGGTCACCGAAGAGCTGGTCCAGGACATCTGGGGTCAGGGCCTCTCCCCTTTCTGCCTTATCGTGCACCATTTTCTCAAAATCGGCAAACCGGGTCTGGCGGTAGAAAGTGGTCATAATGTTGCCGATGTACTTCTGGAGCAGGGCCAGCTTCTCATCCTTATCCTCAGTCTTTTTAAGCAGGTAGTCCATAAGAAGGGCCTCGTTGGTGGTAGAAGCCACCTCGGCCACGAAGGTGGCGTAATCGCTGTAGATGAAGGGCTGGGTATGAATTGTATAGTAGGTATGAATGGTATGCCCCATCTCATGGGCCAGGGTAAACACATCGTTGAGGGTGCCGTTATAATTTAAAAGGACATAGGGATGCACCCCGTAGGTTCCCGCCGAATAGGCCCCACCCCGCTTGCCCACATTCTCGTAGACGTCAATCCAGCGATTTTCAAACCCCTCCTTCAGCACCTTGATATAATCTTCCCCTAAGGGCCTCAAGGCCTCTTTGACCATCTCTTTGGCCTCTTCGAACGTGTATTTTTTGGTGGACTCGGCGAACAGAGGGGCATAGGTGTCGTAGGGGTGCAGCTCATCTAACTCCATTACCTTTTTCTTCAGCGCCGCCCAGCGGTGGAGGGGCCCCAGGTTGTTATGGATAGTGGTGATCAGATTATTGTACACCTCCACAGGAATATTGGGCCTATTCAAAGAGGCCTCCAAGCAGGTGTTATACTTCCGGTTCTTCATGTAGAAGATATCCGACTTGATATTGGCCGAGAAGAGGGCCCCCAGGGTATTCTTGTGAGCTTCATAGGGGACGTAAAACTCCTTGTAGGCGTCGTGCCGGACCCGCCTGTCAGGGGAATACATAAACATATAATACCTCCCCTTGGACATCTCCACCTCGTTATCCTCCTCGTCCTTGATAGAAGGCCAGCTAAAGTCGGCGTTATCCAGCATGCCGAAAACGGTATAGGGCGAGCCCATCACCTCCCCAGCCAAGGCTAAAATCTCCTCCTGCTCCTTGGGCAGGGTATGGGGCTTTGTGCGGGTAATGTCCCCCAGATAGTGCTCATAGACCGCTAATCCTTCCTCCTTTTTATGGAACTTCCGCAGTCTTCGCTCGCTGATGGAAAGAATTTCCGGACGAATGAAGGCAGCGGCGCTGCTTAGCTGGGTGGCCAGACCCCGCACCCGGTCGGCCAGGGCCTGGTAGGTGGTATTGTTAAGGTCCTCGTCTTTCCGCCGGTAGGCGTACAAGAACAGCCTTCCTAGGGTCTCCCCCACCTCGTCCTGAAGCTTAAGACACCCCAGAAGGTTTTGGGGAGATTTTCTCAATATGCCTTCGTACTCTTTAAACCGGGGGATAAATCCCTTCACCTTAGAAAAATCCTGCTCCCATAGATCGTCGGAGGCGTAGATGTCCCCCAGATTCCACTTATACTGCTCCTCGATCTGGTCCCGGGTGGGGATTTTTCCCGCCTGCTCCTGGGCTAAAAGACCGGGTGCTCCCAAAAGGAACACCAGGCAGATCAGGCTGCCCAACACCCAACCCGCCTTCACTACCGCAAACAACTTCCGTCTCATGGTTCCACTCCTCCGTTTTTTTAACTGTTACTTTTTTTATTTCGTGACTTCTGGATACTATTTGCAATTTTCTGTAATTGCACAAGTATTTTTATCTTTTCCTCAAAAGGCAGTTTTGCCTGCTCTCTATGGAACTCTTCTTTTTTTTCAAACAAATCCCTTCGTGTTATTGTGCTATTCCCCTTCGTAATAATCTTTACCCCGTTAGAAATTCTATCATATTTGGATTTATTTCTCTTCTGCTGTCTCATGCCTTCTTTTTGGCAATTTCTAACGGGGTTTATATCTTCAACCTTCTTATCAGCCATAATAATTCTCCTTCATAAAGACTTGAGTTTCTCACTCAAGCCATACTTGTTTAAAATATCTTCGAGTTTTATCATATCTATTTTTGTTTGTTCCAAAAGTCTTTCTATTTTCTCTATATCCTTTTTCCTGCCAGCCCTTAATAATACGGATATCAGATATTCGGGGTTCATTACTTTTGTTTTAACTCCTTCATATTTTATTTCTTTTGCATCGGTTACACCCTCTTCTTCCAGTTTATCAACTGGAATAAATTGAACAGGCATTCCCTCTATTATAATATGTTCTCCTTTCCATTGATAACCTTTATCTTTAAGATAATCGAATATAGGAGAAAGTAAAATTAGATTCTTCTCTTTTCCTTTAATTATAAACACATCTAAATCATAAGTAAGGAAAGGTTCAGTATAGAATATTGTGGCAATTCCTCCGCCGATAGCATAATTTTTAATTAACCCCTCTTTCTGGAGTTCGTTTATAATTTCTATCGTCTTCTCCATTGCTTATTTGTTGCTATTTGGGCTACCAATTCTGGCTAACGGTTTCGGTGTATGCGATTTTGTGCCGAAGGCACAATTTGGGTGAGCGAAGCGAACCGCATACACCGTGTTATACGCTCCGAGCGTAGCGAGGACAAGGGAGCGACAGCGACCGAAGTGTCATAGGCAAAGGGCCATGTCTTTTGTTTTGTGATCGTTTTCGTTGGGATATGAACACATTCCTTAATCGCTTCTCACATCTTCCTCAGCCCACCGAAACCGTCTCTTTTCGTTGAGCTTGCGACACGAACCCGTCTCATACCTTCATTAATAACCAATCTTTATTTTTCCAATGTATTAAAATATACTTCCCTGAGACTTTCTTTCCATGAAGTAAAAATTCAATTCTCTTCTTCTCAAAATTTAAAAGATCATATGCTCCTGTATCCCAAATAAATATTTTACCTGCTCCGTATTCTCCCTCTGAAATTTCCCCCTCAAAATGTAGAAAACCCAATGTGTGATCTTCAACTTGAACTGCTAATCTTTTCACTTTAGGATTTGTTGGGACACCCTTTGGAACTGCCCAGCTTTTAAGAAAGCCCTCCATCTCTAATCTGAGATCCCAATGAAGATGAGAAGCGTGGTGTTCCTGCACTACAAAGCTTTTTAGGCTAGAAGACTTCATGAGAACACCTTTTCTATCATTTATCCGACTTAAACAAAACAGCGAAGAAATCTATTGGAGAATTAATTCTTTGGTATTCTATATATAAGAGTTGAATGCCCCTTTCAATATGGTTTCTAATAAATATAGAAATATACTCTCTATCATCCATTCTTTTTCTTTCATGCTGATTAACTAAAGCTTTAAATATGTCATCATACTCACCTGTAAGGGTATATCTATTGAACTCATACCCAGCACTATCTTTTGGTCTTAGATTTTTTACAGATTTTTTTTCAGCTAACGAACGCCCTATGGCCAACCTACAGATTATGTTTCTTCTTTGGTCCAATCTATTTGAAAGATGGTCAAGTTGCTCAGACGCTTTTTTTGAAATCTTTAATCTACTTGACATAAGTTCACCTACTCAAAGAAGTAGCCATTATTTATTTTATTTTCCTCACTAAGAGATAAACTGTAGGCTTTATTAATATGAGGTTTTAATTTTCTATATAATTCTTGGTCAATCTCTCGATCATGAGCTAAAATAATAACCTGGTCTCCTGCGATTGGAAAAAAGTTTTCAGTAATTTTTTCTACATGACTCTTATCTAATTTTGCCAATGGCGAATCGACTATCAATGGTAGCTTTCTATTCGATATTTCTGATAGACCCCAAAGAACAGAAAGAGCATATATTTCCTTCTCCCCTGCAGATATATTATCCTTATCTACAACCCCATCATCAAAATCAATCAAAGTAGTAGTAAATGTTTTATGATCAATTTTTATTTCTTTGACCATATCGTCTTTATTTGCAAGTTTGCGGTACATGTTTGTAATTATTTTTTCTAGTTCTTCAATTTTTGATGAGATAACTACATTAATGAATTCCTTTATTGAATCTTTAATTTTCATGAATACATCAATCTTCATAGCGTCCTTTTCGATACATACTATTTTCTCTTCTAATTCTCTTATAATTCCTTCAATTTTCGTTCTTTTTTCTTTTAGCGACTGACTCTCATTCTTTAATGTGTTAATGTCTTTCTCCATGAGTTCTATCTTTGTGCGTATAGATGTCAGTTCCTCCACGTATTCTTTTACAAAACACTCATCTGGAACTTGTTTTAATTTATCTTTAAGTTTTTTAGCCTGCAGAAGATTTTTTTCTCTGAGTTTAAGAATCTCATTAAGTTCTATTTTCACATACTCTTCAGTCTTATTCAAAAAATTCTCGATAAAATCCATTTCTGCACTTGTCAAATCATGAATAAAAAATTCTTGAGATTCATTAACAATCTCTTCAAACATTTCCGAGAAGATATTATTAATCTCGGTTTTGATGATATTCAATTGATTTTTAGAGAGATCAGTAAGTTTTTTACTTGATTCCACCTTTTTCATAAACTTTTGATTTACTTCCTCCAGAATATGCTTACCTGCTATTAATTCTTTTAGTCGTCTCTCTTTCTTTAGCTGGTTTAATAGACTCTTACAAACATCCGATGCAATGACGAAAGGTAAAACCTCGCCGCATATTTGCCTTATTTTATTGTTGAGTTCGTCGAGTTCTCTTTTTAATCTTAACAGTGTATTTTCGTTCTTTTTTCTATCTCTAGCAAAAGCACCAGCCCTTCTTCTTAAATCCTTTTCAACATCTTTTCTTAGGTAATACATTTTAGCAACTTTATGAGAATTTGCGTCAATATCGTTTTCAATACAATCGATCTCTCTATTTATTTTTGAGATTTCATTTTCCTTCTCTATAATTTCCTCTTGAAGTTCAGAATGATTAATATTTCTACGTTTAATCTTATTAATTAGCGAGTCTAAGTCTGTAGCTAATGTTTCGTATAGTTTCAGCCCTATCAAATCTCTTATTGATTCTTTTAGAATTTCTTCTGCCTTATTTCCACTTGCTAGCTCTTTTACTCTTTCTCCATCAAAAAAGAAATGATCGGAGACATATGGCGGTATGAGAGAAATAATATAATCCTCCCAGTAATCTCGGGGAATAATTTCTAGAGGCACACCACCTCGATATATTGTAAAATTTTCCTTATCTACTCTACCATCTTTAAACTCCCACTCTCTCTTCAAAGTTATTGAATATGTCGGATAAGTATCATCGATGTCTATTTCAATCTGAATGAAAAATCGGTTATCGTTATCTTTAACAGAAGATTTGTTTTTTCCTAAAAGAAGATAATTAAAATAATTTTCCCTTGATAATGTGGAACCATTGAATATTCTACCGAACAAACATAGCTTTATAGCCTCTACAATCGTTGTCTTACCAGACCCATTAAATCCGCCGATTAATATAATATTTTTTTGCTTATTATCGCTAGGTAGCGTCGTATCTATTTTGTGGTCCCCTCTAAAGTTTTTGAAATTACATAAAGTAACATTGCGGATTTTCATTTTCATACACCGTTTTCAGCTGCCATTTCGTTTATTACATGTTCCTCAATAACCTTTTCTAAACGGTCGTAAATTCCAGTTCTACGAGATAAAGATGAAAGATCCTTCTCAACAATCAAAAGTTGCTCTATCAAGCGTGCTGGGATCCTATTTTTATCACAAATTTTACTCAGTTGTTCCAGACCTAACATATTATTCCTGGGGGAATAGGCTGTAAAATCATTCATTTTAGGAAAATCTAAAACATCAGCTATGGAAGATATGTTATCTCCCTCATAAATCCATATGGTCTCAATAGCCTTAATTTCCTCGGGGGATATTAAAGGAATTTCTCTACCCATGATTTGTTCTTGAAGTTTAATCAATCTTCTTAAAATTTCATGTCTTGTTTCAAACGTAAACGGGCCAAGAATCTTATGTCCTCGATGTTCTGGTAAGGTGTATTCTCTCCCCAATCTTTTGGCAACTACTTCCCTCTTTTTGCTATTTTTTCTTGTACCTTCTCGATAATTAGGATCGTTACGAATCTCTTTGAGCCAATTTCTGAACTCTAAAAGGGGTCCTAACCATGCTTCCCCGTCTTCAATTAAGCCTTCTAGTGCTCTATCCCGTTCTACAACAGTACATACCCAACATCCGAATCTGCTACCACCACAAGCGGGGGTACTTTTGTCAATAACCAACGGACACTCTCTATCAACCTTTCGGTAGAATGTTATCAAGTCCCTATTATTATCCCCCCAAGGTGATTGTACTTGTAGTAAATATGCCCAAACGTCTCTGTAGTCCCAATCTTCTATGGGAGTATAAATATAAGCACCGGGAATTGATGAGTGTTTTCTTAGTCCAAAATCTTCAATTTCATACTTCCCCATAGTCTGTGCTCGTGAGCCACTTTCGGTTTTTCTGGCTCCCAATAAAATTATTACCTCACCATTTTCTTTAACTTGTTCTATTATGTATTTAGTCATTGGGTATATTTTGAGTCGGTCCGTGCACCATCTAAACCATCTATTTGGTGATGGATACCCTCTTCCAATTAGATTTACCCAGAAAGTATCATTTAACAGGGGACGCAATATTTTGACTGTAATTGGAAGTTCATCTTTTTTAGCTTGCTTTTCAATTTTTCTACATATGTTTTTTATTCTTAATTCTATAATTGGTGATTCTACTAACGTATCTGCAGATAGTACATGAACTTCTTTGTTACTTTTTTCTGGGTGTAAATTTTGGAGCATATAGTAAACCATTTGAGTAACGCAAGTAGAGTCCTTACCGCCACTAAGACCAATTATCCAAGGTCTTTTATCATTTAGGTATAAATTTTCCATTTCTTTATAAATCTCAGTAGGATTCATTTTTTCAAACCTTCCCTAATTAGTCAAATTCGTCTTGTAATTTTGATATTATCTCAGAGTCCTCCATCTTAAGTCTTTTATGTTCATATTCTTCTTCCATTTCGCTTCTCATTTTATCTAAGTATTGTACAATTTCCTCAACATCATCTATTCTTATTCGGAAACCTTTGCCTGTCCATCCTTCATAACTTCTAGTCCGAATAAATTCCCTTACATCGATCATTGGTTCAAATTTAGTATATTTATCTTTTATTCCTCTTATGACTATTTTTGAATCTCTGCCATTATCTATGACACCAATTTCTCCATTATGTTCTAGCTTATTTCTATTATTAGTTAGTATATCTCTTAATTTTTGTAGTTGATTTCTCGATAGAATTATTCCTTTTTTAGTATAACCTGTATATCCTATTGATTGCCAATAATATCGTATCTGACCTAATTTATCAACATAATTTCTCACAGTAATCATAAAATGTAATGACTTATTTTCGTTAAGTCCTATCACTCCTACGATTTTATTTTCATAGCGCATCCTATTCCCCACTCAGATCTCGTGGTCAATTTTTTCCAATATTCCTTCTTCCTTTTTCTCTTTTACCTGATTAAAAATATAATTTATTAGATTATCTATTGGTTCACCCGGTTGGTCGAGTAACTTCTCTTTCAATATTTGAATCCCCCCATTAGCATACTTTTCCAAAATCGTAATTTTCGTATCAAATGATTCTTCTGTGTCTAGCAATACGTTTAAATCATTTGTTTTTGATAAAGCAATTGCGTTTATTATAGCTACATCTGTAGCATTCCTTTCAAATACTTCCCAATGTATTTCTCCTTCCCCCGTTGCAGTAGATAAAATTTTTTCTTTACCTTTATTATAACCAATACTAGCAGCTAACAGTAATATATCTTTACGAGTGGAAAAAATTTGCTCTTCAGATTCCATAAGTAGGTCATATATTTCCGTTTTTTTCTCGTAATAAATTCTTCTCGGCATTTATTCCACCTCTCTTATCATTGTATGTTCATATTCTACATCGGGTATTTTTTGGGGGTCGTAATATTCCAAGTGGTATTCCTTATCTGCCTTTTTTTTCATTGTTTTTTCTACTTCACCTTTCCATTGAGTGCTTGTCACAAGTACAATGACTTGTTCGGCCAACTTTGGCATACCCTCCCCAATTACTTCCCTATAGTCTTTATCTAAATATCCAAATGGAGCATCCATAATTATAGGATATATTCCCCCCTTAAAATAAACGGCATCTTTCTTCTTTTCAGATTGTTCCCTAGCAATATCTACCAACCCTCCGATAAAGGATAAACTCGCAATTTGCCGTTCTCCTGTTGACATACCCACAGGTATTTCTTGATCTTTTACCTTTTTGAATATCTTAAGTTCGTAATCATCTGTAATTTTCGCCCAATAGGGTTTGTGTATGAACTCAGAATATAGATCCCCAACCTTTGTTTGAGTTTTATCTCGGACTCTCTTT
Source organism: Candidatus Zhuqueibacterota bacterium (assembly GCA_016783505.1). Lineage (GTDB taxonomy): Bacteria > BS750m-G25 > BS750m-G25 > BS750m-G25 > BS750m-G25 > BS750m-G25. The sequence continues at coordinate 23,821 of JADHWK010000026.1, forward strand.
GCAAAATCTTGAAATAATCCCTCAATATATTTCTTTACCTTTTTACATACGATGAACCTCTCTTGTGCAATAGCCCCTCTAGCCTCTTTTGCTTTTGCTTTTTCTATATCTTTTTCAATATTATTAATCTCGGTTACAACTTTCTTGTTATCGCTTTTCTTAATTCCGATATTTATTTTAGTATCTTCTAGCTCTCCATCTATAACTCTTCTCTTATTTTCCAGTTCTTGGATCTCCTCGGTATCTTTTTCAAATTCGCTACCAATTTCGGAGATTTGTTCTTCTAAGTTGATTTTATTTTCAGATAATTCTTCTTTTTCCTTTAAAAGCTTTTTTAGTTGCTTTAGAAATTCGTCTCTTTTCTCAGAGAATTCTTTGATAGAACCTGAAATTACAGTAACAGCTTCATCTAATCCTTCCGGACCTGCTTTTTCCCTCCATTGGGTAACTGCCCTATATGGATCAGTGCCCTCCTTTAAAGGTCTAGCGCAAATACATAAATGCACGTTCAATAAGTCATCTACAAATTGCTTTTTTATAGAGGAAGGTATTTCTCCCTTTTGTCTCTTCTCTTTGAGAATCTCCATAGTCTTAGTAAAAGGTTCGTTTGCAAAAGCATAGTAAGCCTTTTTACCACAGAGCGTCTTTATTTCGTTATTTTTTTTATTTATCAACTCTTGAGTTTCATCCCTTTCATGTTCTAATTTTTCTCTTTTTTCTTGCCGCTCTTTTGCGCTTTCTAGTTTTTTAAGTTTTTCATTAACTTCCCATCTTTCCTCTTTTAGTGCATCTAAATTCTTATCTAAATTATTAAGATCATTTTTGAGGCCTTTAAGTTTTACTTCTTTTTCCTTCTTGTTTTGGATAAATTCTTTAAGTTCTTCGCTTCCGTATTTTTCCATTTCTTCTTCAAATCTTCTAGCGACACTATCAAGATGTGTAATAGATCTCTCCAAAATTGTTAGACCCATTATATTCCTTATAGAATCTTGAATTTCTCTTGAGCTTTCCGTTTTAGACATGCGGTCTATGTCTTCCCCGTGAAAGAAAAATAAGTTACTTAGACTTGGTGGCATTATTTGTTTAATTATATCTTGTGGGTTACCTGGCACCTTTGTCTTTCCAGTAATATCGATATATTCCAAATGGAATTCCTCATCAACTCTCTCCCCGGTAAAATCATTTTCTGATCTCTTTCTTACTACATGTCTTCTCCAAATCGCATACCTTTTTTCATCGTGTTCAAATTTTAGTTGTACTTTGATTTCAATATCTTTGCCTACCTCAGCTTCTGCTATAGCCCGTTCATTTACAATTCTTTCAGGTCCAGGTAAATTGACCTCACCATAGAGTACCCAGAGAAAAGAATTTAGTAATGCCGTCTTGCCCGCTCCATTTTCTCCATGTATCACCGTTATATTATTCTCCTTAGATTTAGAAAACACAACCTTTTGTTCCTTTTCCCCACCGTAATATTGTCTAAAATTAGTCAGCGTTAGTGTATCAAATATCATTTCAAGACCTCCGTCTCTACTGTTCTTTGATTATGTTCTTGATTATTTTCTCGATATCATTTATTATATCTCTCGGTTTGTCCATATGAAGCTTTCTTTGCTCAGCTTCCAAGACTGCTTTGATTACCAACTTTACTTCATGTTCAATTTCTTTTGAGTTGTCTATTTCCTCCATAACTCTACCTCCATTTTCTTATAGATGAAGAAGTGAATATTGTTTTTTCAGATTTAATAATTTCCTTTTAGCTTGTGGTCCATTTTCAGCGATATCAGCAAACCATGAGACACGTTTTAGTTCTCTCATAATCATTCTTCGCTCAATGTTAAAACGTTTTGGATCAAGACGGTCCAATTCACCAATTGTTGGTGGAATAACTATGAAATCATAAATATACGAAAATTTCTTGTCTTTATGTTTTCGCAAAATTCTACCTCTCCTTTGGATAAACTGTCTCGGGTTTGTGCTGCTTGCTAATATATATGCAGTTTCAGTTGCAGGGACATCGACGCCTTCATCAAGGCAACGAATTGCAACTAGTACCTGTAATTCCCATTTTTCGAATCTTTTCAATAATTTTTCTCGTTCTTCTCGTTTTTCTTCCGCGGTAAATGGGTGTACCTTCATTCCCAAATCTCTTCCTAACATAGCTATAACTCTCTCAATTTGCCTGATACCTTCTATTTTTCCATCACCACAATATATCAGATTAAATTTGGAGTCTAACCTATCTTCCAAAAGCTCTCTCAATTTTTTTATTTTATTTTCTGCTCGCCCAATCAGCCTAGCTCTTCTAATTAATAGATTATTTAATGCTGAGTCCTCAGATAACTCAAAATCTTTATCTTTTGGAAATATACGTGCAATTTTTTTCGATAGTTGATGGTACTCTTCGCATTCATCATCTGTCAGTTCGACTAAATGTGGATAATAATAGTATTTCGTCAGCCAGCCATCGTTAATAGCATCTTCAAGTTCATATTTATAAATTATTCCATTTTTAAAATATTTATTAATATATTCATTACCGACATTATCATACCATCTTTCAGGTGTAGCTGATAGTCCTAACCTAAAGGGAATATTATTTGGAAGGCAATCACGTAAATGCTTAGCTCCTAAGTGATGTACTTCATCCACAATCATTATCGTATCTCTATCATATAATTTTGATAGAGTTTTTTGCATTACGTCCATTCCAAATGTTTTGTGTGTCGTAATTAATGAAAAACAATCAATTGCCTTTCCATTGAAGCCAGCTATTTTTGAGTTTAAACGTCCTTCCCATTTCCTACGAGATTCAAAACCTAAAATTGGGTTTAAATTAAAATTCTTAGCAACATTTTCCCATTGAACTACAAGATGTTTATATGGGCATGTTATAATAATAGCTAACCTTTTATTACATCTTTTATATAACTTTGAAATTAATGCCAAAGCGGTAATGGTTTTACCCGCCCCTGTTGCCATTTTAAAAATACCTTTTCCCTCATTTTTAAACCATTGTTCGATCGCTTCTTTCTGATATATTCTAAGTTCAATGGAAGAGGGGATTGTGGGGCCTTTTTCAGTAGACTTAAGTTTATATTCTAGATTTAGTTCATCAATGTCTCGTGGAGCAATTTTTATCAATTTTTCTTTTAATGCCTCAGGAATTTCAAGAATTTCTACTCTATCTGTTTCTCCATTCCAGTACTTGTTAAACTTGTAATAATCACTTTTAAAATGTTCATATTCTGCCTCAATACAGCTTCGAAATACTTTGATCTCTTCAATATTTTCGGTCCAAGCCCGTCTAGTTTCATTTACAGAGCCGCTGAAAGATATCCTATTACCATCACGGTCAGTAAGAACTCCTACTTTCATATGGAATATACCCGTCTCCGAAATTGTTTGCATATCCATTGGGATGCCATTTTTATCTTTTACAATTGCAATACGAATCTCTAGCTTTTGTTTTGCAATCAGCCATCCGAGAGCCATAACGTGGTTCCTCACAAACTCATCCTCTATTGAATCAATATCATTTATAGTCGCTCGTTTAATCACTTCTTCCGGCTTTTCGAGACCGACTCTTATTGCATCAATGTCCTCTTTTTTCAACATTGCACCAGCAACTATTTTCATCTTACCGTCATTCTTCAACAATCCTCGGATACCTCTAGCTGCAACTGCTAGAGCTGACGAGGAAAAGAACCCAGCGAGACGACAATATTCAACAGAATTATTGAGGACAGGGATATAAAAATCATTCAGAATGTCGTCATCATCTGAATCATATGATGATTTAATTCCTATGTCTCCAAAGCTCATTTTGTTCACATACAATTCTTTGCTTAGTACCCATATTAAGTATGCTTAGATTGTATTAACATTAATTGGATACATCAGATTTTCAATGGGTTGCGAGTTTTCTGCGTGCATATGCCTCTTTCCAATCATATCCTCCGTTGTTTTAAGCCTTTTGCCCACGATTGCGGATAACGTCCGTATTACCGAACCATGAGGTTCGTATTATCGGAACGACCTTGGGAACTGATTAATTAACGGTATATGCAAACTGGTTCGCCAATATTCACTCTGTCGGAGCCCGTTATTTTTCACTGCTAAATATCTTCTTTTGTACGTCCCTCTTTTCACATTGATTTTATCCAGCGCAGTTTGTGAAAGAACCCAATAGATATAACTTGAAGGATTTAATCTAACGTTGCTTTTCCACAAATTCTGTGGCTACAGAATAAACCGACTCAGATCCTCATCCTCCACGATATCCTTCAGCGTATCCCGCACCCTCTCCCGGGTAATCTCGATCTTCTTAGTCTTCCGGTCCGGCACTTTATAGAGAATATCTTCGAGCAAAGTCGTCATAACGGTGTGCAACCTCCGGGCGCCGATGTTCTCCATCCGGCGGTTTACTAGGTCAGCGGTGGCGGCGATCTCCTCAATAGCCCCCTTATCAAAGCCCAGCTCAACCCCTTCGGACTTCAAAAGGGCGGTATACTGTTTGATCAGAGCATTTCGGGGGCGGGTGAGAATTTTCACAAAATCCTTAGCCGTCAGACTGCTAAGCTCCACCCTGATGGGAAATCGGCCCTGGAGTTCCGGGATGAGATCGGATGGTTTGGAGACATGGAAAGCCCCAGAGGCGATGAACAGGACGTGATCGGTCTTCACGAGACCGTATTTGCTAACCACGGTGGTCCCCTCCACCACCGGCAGAATATCCCGCTGCACCCCCTCCCGGGACACGTCCGGGTTGCCAGTGGCCTCGCGGCCGGCGATCTTATCTATCTCATCAATAAACACGATCCCCGAATTTTCCACCCGACCGATGGCCTCCTTGATCACCTTATCCATGTCAATCAGCTTCTGGGTCTCCTCCTGGGTCAAAATCTTACGGGCCTCGGCCACGGACGTGCGGCGGCGCCTGCGCTTCTGGGGGAGCATCCCCCCGAACATCTCCTGGATGTTCAGGCCCATCTCCTCAATCCCGATAGGGGAGAAAATTTGCATCATTGAGACGGCCTCTTCACGAACATCCAGTTCCACCTCGTTCTGCTCCAGCCCCCCGGCAGAGAGTTTTACCCGCATTTTCTCCCGGTTTCGTTCCCGCTTCTCCAGGGCATCGGCTTCCGGTGGGTTGATCATCCCCCCCCTGCGCACCGGCTTTAAGGGGGGAAGCAAAAGGTCAAGCAGCCTCTCTTCAGCCTGTATTTTAGCCCGGTTCTGGACCTGCTCGACATTTTCCTTCTTTACCATGGACACGGACAGGTCGGTTAAGTCCCGAATCATGGACTCCACGTCCCGCCCCACATACCCCACCTCGGTGTATTTGGACGCCTCTACCTTGATAAAAGGGGCCTGGGCCAGGTTGGCCAACCGGCGGGCGATCTCGGTCTTGCCCACCCCGGTGGGGCCGATCATGATGATGTTATTGGGCATAATCTCTTCTTTCAGATCCTCCCCTACCTGCTGCCTCCGCCAGCGATTGCGGAGTGCAATGGCCACCATCTTTTTTGCCTTATCCTGGCCGATGATGTATTTATCCAGCTCTTTGACGATCTGTTTTGGGGTCAATTCCTTCATTCAAAGCCTCCGATCTAAAAAGTTATGATAATCCCAGATTCGGAAAACACTGAACAACACTGAAATGATCGCTGATTGCTGATTGCTGCTGGAGTTTAGGTTTTAACAATCAGCAATCAACAATCAACAATCAACAATTCAGCACTTTTTCGCCACTGCGAACCTTCGGTCGGTATTGAATTTCTGAATTTAGGGTAATCCCTGATGCTTTAGAGTTCCTTCACGGTAATGGAGTCATTCGTATAGATACAAATGGATGAAGCGATTTTCATGGCCTCCTCGGCGATCTCCCGGGCGGAAAGGTCGGTGTATTTCACCAACGCCCGGGCGGCGGCCAGGGCGTAAGGCCCGCCTGATCCGATGGCCACCACCTCATCATCGGGCTCGATAACCTCGCCTGTTCC
>JADHWK010000027.1 GCA_016783505.1 Candidatus Zhuqueibacterota bacterium
GCTTTCCCTGAATTAGTGAAAATTTTCAATATTGTCTTAGCTGCATCTTCTGCTGAGAATATGGCGTCAACGTTACCGTCTTTATTTATATCACCAAATGCAAATATATCCGAATTATACGAGAAGAGCAAACCGCTTTCGTTGGTTATATCTGAAAATGGACCATCAGCCATATTCAAAAATAGACGATTGTACTGATCAGGACCGGTATTCAAAACAAATAAATCGAGCAGATTATCCGAATTGACGTCAATGAAAGCGGCACCGGTAGATTTGTCATTTAAGCTGCCATCAACGTAATAACGACCTGCTAGATCCTTGAAATAATTTCCTGTCCTCATTGAACCAATAATCACAATCCCTTTTTCTGAAGTTACAATTCCGGTTCCGTCTGAAAATAGTTTTGCATCGTGGATTCGATAATTCGTGGGAATAGAGATTTTATCCCAACGGCCATCCCTGTATAGATGGAACGCTCCTTTTATACCATACGCAATCCCATGGTTTTTGTTGATAAAGAAAAACCTGATGAGACCTTTACCAGAAAAATTTTTATCGTAAGGCTCAAATTGTATGCCATCATAACAGTAAATTGTCCCTTCACTTGTAAATGCAAGCCCTTCATCAGGGTCAAAAAATGTTAAGCCCTGAATATCAAATTGAGGATAGTCCTTTATGGGGACATTTTCAAAATTGACACCATTGTAATGGTAAATTCCTTCCGCCCGAGTGCTTAACCAGATATCTGTTTCAGAAATATAGGTAAAATCTAATATATGGTGCTCTATGGGTGTGTTAATACGTTCCCAATGATTGTCAACCAGACGAAACAGTCGTCCCCAATCACCATACGCCCAGAAGTTGGTCGGAGAAACTTTACATAAACCACGAACCGGAACATCGGCCACCAAAGCATATTTCAGCCATTTTCTGCCATCATAATAGAAAAAATGGGTTTTATAGCCTTGATCAATTGCAGAACATATAAAGCGGTTTAGACCTACAACGATATATCTGTAGTAGTTGATATCACTAATATCGGGTGGAGGAGAAGTGGTCCAGTTGTTTTTTATATAATGATATAGATTTCCGGAATCATCAGATATCCAAAAATCATCTATAGACTCCGCACTTATAAGATAACAGTTCTCATGGGTGGGAACGTCTATTCTTCTCCATTGAATGGTAGGATCCTGACCGAATGCAATAGCATTCGTGAAAACCCATAGTGATATAAACATTATCGTTTTGTTCATGATTCAAATATACAAATAAAAATCAAAAAATCCAAAAGTTTTTGTTGCCCATAAGGGTATCAGTGTTGCCTTTGAGGACAACACAAAGCAAATACGAATGCAAATCCATATACTGCGTAATTTATTTTATTCAATTACTTATGATAGATTGATTGATTTTGGCACGATATTGGCTTATATTTGGTATGTCAATTTGCTTGAATATCATGCAAGATAAAAGCAGCGAAAAGTCCTACAAGATCTGCCCGAATTGCCAATTCTTCTGTAACGGGAAAGAGCGTGATGAATATTGTTCGATGTGTGGGACCAAACTTATTGGCACATGCCCCTCATGCAAAGGACAAATAGATAATCCCTACGCCAAGTGTTGTAAATTTTGCGGTATGCCCTATCCGAGGATAAAACAACAAGACGAAGGTAAGATAAACTTTTGATTAGCAAATTAAAAAGAGAGGAGGACAAAATGAAAGGTTGGAAAACCAAAGTTGTAGAACAAAAAAAGGGAATTTCCAATTTCTATTTGAAAGGAGAGTTTATCATGAAAAGATCGCTCGTTTTGCTGATGACTGGGCTTATCTTACTCAGCTCATTCTCGCTGTTAGCCCAGGAAAAGTATGTGCTACAACCCATCCAATCACTGAGTAATGCTTACCCTAAAGCGGTTGTTATAACCGAAACAGACACCCTCTTAAATGAAAGTTTTGAGGGAACAGTTACCGGCTGGACTATCATTGATAATGACGGGGATGGCTACGAATGGCAAGTCTACGAGGAGAACCCACCGCCAGATACAGTAGCACATAGTGGCATAAGGGGGGTTGGAGTTTACTATAATGAAAATGGAAATGATGACTGGCTCATTACGCCTCAGTTGAGCCTGTCATCCGGGGCAACTGTTACCTTTTCATTCTGGTCTCATTCACATTCAGCATCTTTTCCCGAGGATTTTAATGTAAAATTATCTGCCAGTGATTCTAACATTGCTGACTTTACTGTTACCCTTGATGAGGTGACTAATGTGCCAGCCGCCTGGACCCAATACACCTATGATTTAAGTGATTATGCCGGTCAATCTATATATCTGGCGGTGCAATGTGTGTCAGTGAATGATTGGTATCTCTGGGCGGATGATTTCCTGGTAATAGTTGAAGAAGAAGGGGTTCTCACCGCTGATTTTACCGGCTCGCCCAGATCAGGCATTGCTCCGTTGACCGTTAATTTTACGGATCAATCCACCGGCAGTTTCACCTCCTGGTCATGGGATTTTGGTGATGATGGGACGAGCACCGATCAAAACCCACAGCATACTTATAATAGTGTGGGAACTTATACTGTTTATCTTACTATTTCTGACGGCACAAATGAAGATACGGAAACAAAAACGGATTATATCACTGTTTCTGAATCAGTTGAACAAAATGGCTGGTTCTGGCAAAACCCCCTGCCCCAGGGTAATGCTCTTAGTTCCGTTTATACATTTGATGCCAATACTGCCATAGCCATTGGCGAGGTAGGCACTATCATAAAGACTACCGACGGTGGTGCAAACTGGACCATACAGAACAGCGGGACTTCAGAAGACTTGTATTCCGTCCATTTCGTTGACGCCAACACCGGTTGGGTAGGTGGCTATGAGGGAGTTATCCTCCATACGACCAACGGTGGAGCAACCTGGACCGCACAAACCAGCGGAACCTGGAGAGATTTGAATTCCGTCCATTTTGCCAATGCCAACACCGGTTGGATGGTTGGCGACGGTGGGACAATTATCAAGACTACCAATGGGGGGGCAAACTGGACCGCAGACAGCAGTGGAACTACAAATGATTTGGAATCAGTCCATTTTGTTGATGCCAACACCGGTTGGGTAGTCGGTGAAGATGGAACTATCCTCAAGACCACTAATGGCGGAGGGACCTGGACCGCAGAGAGCAGCGATGCCTGGGATTTGGACGCCGTCCATTTCGTTGATGCCAACACCGGTTGGGTAGTTGGTACATATGGAAGGATTCACAAGACCACCAACGGCGGAACAGATTGGACTTTACAGACTAGCGGAACTACAAGCAGTTTGTGGTCAGTCCATTTCGTTGATGCCAATACCGGTTGGGCGATTGGCGGCACCAGTGGGACTATCCTCCACACGACCAACGGTGGGACAGACTGGACTGCACAGACCAGCGGAATTTCAACTTATTTGAAATCTGTCCAGTTTGCCGATGCCAATACCGGTTGGACAGTTGGCGGTGAGGGAACTATCCTCAAGACTACTAACGGTGGAGGGACCTGGACCGCCCAGAACAGCGGATATACAGAGGGTTTGTATTCAGTCCATTCTGTTGATGCCAACACCGGTTGGGCAGTTGGCTATAATGGAACTATCCTCAATACGACTAACGGTGGAACAAACTGGACCGCACAGACCAGCGGAACCTCAAGCACATTGTATTCCGTCCATTTTACCGATGCTACCACCGGCTGGGTAGTCGGTAATGATGGAACTGTCCTCCACACCACCAATGGTGGGGCAAACTGGACCGCACAGACCAGCGGAACTATAGAAAATTTGTATTCCGTCCATTTTGCCGATGCCAGCACTGGTTGGGCTGTTGGTTATGATGGAATTGTCCTCAATACGACTAACGGCGGAACAAACTGGACTGCACAAACCAGCGGAACTACAGAAAATTTGTATTCCGTCCATTTTGCCAATGCCAGCACTGGTTGGACAGTCGGCGCGAGTGGAACTATCCTCAATACGACCAACGGCGGAACAAACTGGACCGCACAGACCAGTGGAACTACAAAATATTTGCAATCTGTCCATTTTGTTGATGCTAACACTGGTTGGGTAGTTGGTCATGATGGAACTATCCTCCACACGACCAACGGTGGCGGAACCTGGAGCGCACAGACCAGCGGAACCTGGGCTGATTTGTATTCCGTTCATTTTGCCGATGCCAGCATCGGTTGGGCCGTTGGTACTGGTGGAAATATCTTCAAGACGACAGATGGTGGAGTAGGCTGGACCGAACAGCGTAGCGGAGTCTCAAGTTGGTATTACCTGCGTTCAGTCCATTATGTCGATTCCAATACCGGCTGGGTGGTTGGCAGTAGTGGAACCATCCTCAAGACGACCACCGGAGGTGAAACCTCGGTTGAAGAAACAGGTGTTGCTATTCTTCCCACAACCCATTGGCTTTCACAGAACTTCCCCAATCCCTTTAATCCTTCAACCGAGATCAGATACAGCTTACCCAAAACCTCTGAGGTGAGTTTGAAAATCTACAATCTCTTAGGTCAAGAGATAGTAACCCTGGTTAATAACCAGTATCAACCGGTTGGCTTCTATCAAGTAAGCTGGGACGGGAGAGATAGTGCTGGTCAACTGGTCCCATCGGGAGTATACTTCTACCAACTCGATACTAAAGAATTTGTCGAGACGAGAAAGATGATTCTTTTAAAGTAACTTGTTAGATATGTAAAAATAATGATATTGATAACATTGAAAAGGCCCCATCGAAACGGTGGGGCTTTGTTTTTAATACCCATTGATTTACGGCCTTTAATCCGCTGTTTTTTTCATGATGACATAGGAAAGTATAAAAGCGTATTTGATAAAGGACAATTTTTTTCTTGACTTTTGGGGAGAATTTTTATAAATTACCAGTGGTTTTTGCGAATGTAACTCAGTCGGTAGAGTGCCAGCTTCCCAAGCTGGATGTCGCGGGTTCGATCCCCGTCATTCGCTCATAAAAGCCCGATCCCAGCATCGGGCTTTTGTGTTTATATGTGAGATTTTCCTTGCATTTTTCCAAATAAAGGTTAAATTTTATCAACATCCGATAAGGCCTTGGCCAGGGGATTTTTAATCGGGAAATACCGGAAGGGTTGATAAGGGAAGAGCGGAATCGTTTGAATGAGACAAATGCATGGTGTAAGGGAGTATAGAGGTTAATCCGTTTCTAACCTGCTCTTTCAGTTTATTCCAGAAAGAATTTTCTTACCCCTAATCCCGTCCCAAGATCGTTTAACAAGGTCCTTCGGGACGGGAATAAAAACGGTGCAGAACCCTAATTTTTAGACAGCGGTCGAGCTTGGTCATGGCTTCGGGGGGAAAGGAACCCAGCTTTCTAAGGATAGCTCTTTTGGGGACGATGATAATTTCTTCAGTTTTTACAAAAAAATTACTTGAACGTATAGAAAAATATGCGTATATTTGGGAAGTAGAAGATAGAAGATTAAAATCACTAAGGCGGTTGTTAATATGAAGATATTGGTCGTCGGCGGTGGGGGACGGGAACACGCCTTGGTCTGGAAACTTAGCCAGAGCCCGAAGGTTGAGAAGATATTCTGCGCCTCCGGTAACGCCGGAATTTCACAGATAGCCCAGTGCGTGGACATGGGGGACTCGGTGTTCGAATCCCTGGCCCACTTCGCTGAGGAAAACGGTATTGATCTGACTGTGGTCGGGCCCGAGGTCCCATTGGTCAAGGGGATTGTGGACTATTTCCAGGAGCGAGAGCTGCCCATCTTCGGACCCACCAGGCAGGCGGCCCAGATCGAGGGGAGCAAGTGCTTCGCCAAGGAGTTTATGGCCCGACACGACATCCCCACCGCTGCATTTCAGAATTTTGACAACCCGGATGACGCTATTGATTATATCAAAACCCTGGGTGCCCCGGTGGTGATCAAGGCCGACGGTCTGGCGGCGGGGAAGGGATCCATCGTTTGCCCCACCGTGGAGGAGGCCTTTGGTGCTGTGAAGGCCGCCATGATTGACGAGAGGTTCGGCCCCGCTGGTCGGGAAATCGTTATTGAAGAATTCCTAGAGGGGGAAGAGGCTTCTGTGTTTGCCCTCACCGACGGCCAGGATTTTATCAACCTGGCCCCGGCCCAGGATCATAAGCCCATTTTTGACGGTGATAAGGGGCCCAATACCGGAGGAATGGGGGCCTACGCCCCGGCCCCGTTAGTTCATCCCCTGCTGATGAAACAGATTGAGCATGAAATCATCGAAGCCACGATCCAGGGCATGAACCAGGAGGGACGGGAGTATCGGGGGATGCTCTACTGCGGGCTGATGATCACCCCGGAAGGACTCAAGGTGGTGGAGTTCAACTGCCGTTTCGGCGACCCGGAAACCCAGGCCGTCCTGCCGCTGATGGGTGAAGACCTTCTGGACCTCCTGCTGGCTTCGGTGGATGGCAACATAAAGGAATGGAAAGCTAAAAGCGATCCCGGAATGGGCGAAGAAAAATCCGCCGTCTGCGTTGTGTTGGCTTCGGGAGGGTATCCGGGAGGCTACCAAAAAGGGAAAGAAATTACAGGGCTGGAAAAAGTAGAATCGGGCACTTTGATCTTTCACGCCGGGACAAGATGGGATGGATCCAGAATACTCACCAATGGCGGTCGGGTGCTGGGGGTAACGGTGGTGGGGGATGACTTAGAATCAGCCATCAAAAGGGTCTATCAGGAAATTTCTAAGATTCAATTTGAAAATATGTATTATCGAAAGGATATCGGTTTAAAGGGATTAAAAAGATGAAATTCAACATAACTAGTGAAGCAAAACACAAACTGCTAATGTCAATAATGGCAAGATAATCGCAATTAATGAGTCCTACTATATTTCGATATAAAGGTTACCGTTTCTTTTTCTTCTCACGAGAGGAAAAGCGGATACATGTTCATGTATCTTGCCCTAATGGGGAAGCAAAGTTCTGGTTAGAACCAGTGATCGCATTAGTACAACAATATGGTTTGTCACCAAAGCAGCTAAAAGAACTGCAAAAAATTATTGAGGAACGAAATGATGAAATTACAAAAGCTTGGAAAAAACATTTCAGATGTTGAAATTCAGAATATTTCTATTTATGGCATCTGGTTGTATGTAAATGGTAAAGAATATTTCTTGTCTTATAAAGAATATCCATGGTTCAAAGATGCAAAAGTAACAGAAATTTACAATTTAGAATTGCTTCATGATGTGCATCTCTATTGGCCGGATTTGGATGTTGATTTAGAACTAGAATCTCTTGAGAATCCAGAGAAATACCCTTTGGTTTATGAATAGATTTTAGACTAATGACCTATAATAAGAGGATGGGTTTATGAAAATCTTAGTCACTGGTGGGGCAGGGTTTATCGGATCGCATGTGGTTGATATTTATGTGGAGAACGGTCATGAGGTGGTGGTGCTCGATAATTTATCTACCGGGGATCGGGCCAACCTGAACCCGAAGGCCACATTTTATCTCAAAGACATCCGTGACCGGGATATGGGCGGTATCTTTGCCCGGGAAAAGTTCGAAATCGTTAATCACCACGCCGCTCAGATGGACGTGCGTAAGTCGGTGGATGATCCCGGCTATGACGCTGACGTGAACGTTCTGGGAACCGTCAACCTGCTTCAGCTTTGTGCTAAGAGCGGGGTGAAAAAGTTCATCTTCGCCTCCACCGGGGGGGCGATCTATGGGGAACAGCGGACCTTTCCCGCTGATGAGGAACATCTCACCCGGCCCCTTTCCCCTTATGGAGTGACTAAATTGACGGGGGAAAAATATCTGCATTTTTACCAGCAAACCTACGGCCTCGACTATGTTGTCCTCCGTTATAGCAACGTCTACGGGCCGCGTCAGAACCCCCACGGAGAAGCGGGGGTGGTGGCTATTTTTGCCAGCAATCTGCTGGCGGGAAAGCCGGCGGTCATCAACGGCGATGGGTCCCAGACCCGGGATTACGTCTACGTAGGGGACGTGGCCCGGTCCAATTTGCTGGCCTTGAACCATACCGGGCCTCAAATCTTCAACATCGGCACCGGTCTGGAGACCGACGTCAATACCATTTTCAAGGAACTAAACCGGGTAAGCGGGACGGGCCAAAAGGAAATCCATGTTCCCCCCAAGCCGGGGGAACAGCGCCGCAGCGTGATTAATAACAGAAAAGCTAAAGCCGTTTTAGGATGGGAGCCGGGGGTGGAGCTCAGCACTGGACTGGAAAAGACGGTGGATTTTTTCCGGAAGAAAATGGGGATTATCAGATGATGGAATAATGGAATAATGGAAGGATGTAATATTGGAATAATGCCCTGGTTTAAAAAGATAGTAGAATGCAGTTATTGGTTTTGATCCCAATATTCCATTACTCCATCACCCCAGTTCCTTCGAGAGGGCTAACTACAAACACAGGAGAGGACTTCCATGTCCAGAGTAATCTTGACAGGTACGGCGGCGGGGCTGCCGGTCCTTGACCGGATGAACGCCTCCTGGGTGTTACAATATAAGGAACATACTTTTCTCTTCGACGCCGGGGAGGGGGTCAGCCGTTCTCTGCTTTCCAGTAAAATTGATCCCCACGACATCGAAAAGATCTTCATCTCCCACACCCATCCGGACCACATCTCCGGTCTCCCCGTTCTCCTGCAGATGATGTTCATGACCGACCGCCGCTCCCCCCTGGAAATTTACCTTCCAGCCAGCAATCTGCCCATTATAGAGCGGTTTTTATTGGGGGTTTATCTCATCCCGGAAAAGATGACTTACTCCTATACCCTCATGCCCATCAGGGACAATCCGGTCTTTAAAACTGAAGGAATCGAGATCAACGTCTTTCCTAACGGCCATCTGGACCTGGTGGCTCCGCTGGCCCGGCAGAACGGAGTCGGGGCGGAGAGCTATGGGTTTGACATTAAGATAAACGGAAAAAGGGTGATTTATACCTCTGACTTTCAGCGCACCGATGACATTGAAAAATACGTTACCACTGCCGACCTTTTGATCGTAGAATGTTCCCACGCCGGGTTTGAGGAAATTTTAGAGTTTCTCCAAAGTAGAAAAATTGGCCGTACCGTTTTAAACCACATTCTCCCCCAACAGCAGAAAGAGGCCGAAGCCCTGCCTATCTTAGCACAGAAATACGGGGTAGAAAATGTCTCCGTAGCCGCAGATGGGATGATTTTTGAAATTTAGCCCGACTTCCGCAGATCAAAATTACATTCCTTTTAATAAGCGGTCTTTGAGGATTAAAAAGTCGGAAGTGTTCTATGGGAATAAATATATTAGGTGATCAGGATATCAGTGGGAAGAATATCAGATATAAGAAGATCAGAAGAACAGGATAGGATAAACGAGCTAAATATTATCCCAATAGGATAATCTGGTATTCTGATATCCTGATTTCCTTCCTACTGATCTACTGATATTCCGATTTACTTTAAATCTCGGCATTTCTGATAATTTACTTTAAAAAATGGTTAGATAGCGTAAAATCGGGTGATCATTTAAAAAGATTGACTAGGGATGTAAATAAGGATGGATGACAAAACCCTATTAGGGCCCCCTAAGCAGGCCCTCCCCCCTCAAAGGTATGGTATTATCGGCAAATCCCCCGGGATCCGTCAGATCATCGAGATCATTAACCAGGTGGCCCCCACCGACATCTCGGTGTTGATCAGCGGTGAGAGTGGCACTGGCAAGGAGTTGATCGCCAAGGCCATCCATCAGCAAAGCTTGAGGCGGGCTAAGCCCCTGGTGACCGTCAACATCAGCGCCATCCCTGAAGGACTTTTGGAAAGTGAGCTCTTCGGTCACGAGCGGGGGGCGTTCACCGGGGCCGACAAGGTGCGTCAGGGATATTTTGAGCTGGCCCACCAGGGAACGGTTTTTTTGGATGAGATCGGGGAGATGCCGCTGGCCACCCAGGTAAAAATTCTCCGGGTGCTGGAGAGCGGGGAGTTCAACCGACTGGGCTCAAGTCAGCCCAGGCACTGCGATGTACGGGTGATTGCCGCCACCAATAAGAACCTGGACCGGGCTCTGGAGCGGGGTGAATTCAGGGAGGACCTTTACTACCGGCTGCGGGCGGTCACCATCCAGGTACCCCCCCTCCGTGAGAGAAAAGGGGATGTCCCTGGGTTGGTACAGGTTTTTGTCAGGGATTTTTGCCGGGTCAATAATATCAATCAACCTGCGATTACTCCTGAGGGGATGAGGCTTTTGGAAAACCATTACTGGGCGGGCAACGTCCGGGAGCTCAAAAATTTTGTAGAAAGCCTGGTGATTTTAGAGCGGGGAAAGATACTGGACGAAAAAAATATCCTCAAATATCTTAATCAGACACGAAGGGGGGAAAGTCACCTGCCCGTTCATCTGGACAAAACCGCCGAGCAGGCGGAGCGGGAGCTCATCTACCGCACCCTGTTGGATCTGCGGCGAGAGATGGCCGACATCAAGAGCCTTCTCCTGGGAAGGACCTGGCTCCCTCAGGACCGAAAGGTGGAGCCCGGGGGGTTAGTAGAGGAAACGGGCGAGATCGGGGAGGTCACCGTTGAAGACATGGAAAAGGAGCTCATCCGACGCACCCTGACCGAATTCGGGGGTAACCGAAGAAAGACGGCCAAGGCGCTGGGGATCGGGGAAAGAACACTGTATCGGAAGATTAAACAGTATGATCTTTAGAAATGTGGACAGCTGAAAAATTAAACCGAGAACCTCAGAAATCCTCAGAATACTTGGAGAAAAGCAAAAATATAATTACCCGAGTCTTCCTGCAATTTCTGTGTCTTCTGTGGATTTCTGTGTTCTCTATGTTAGGCTGTGGTTACTATTCCTTCTCCGGGTCCATCCCTTCCCATATCAAGACGGTGGCTGTGCCCTTGTTTGAGGATCAGACCACCGAATACGGGGTAAAGGAGAAGCTGACCAACGCTGTGATAGATGCCTTTATTGCCGATAACACCCTGAAGATCGTTGACCAACGAAAGGCCGATTCCATCGTTTTGGGAACCATCCTGCGTATCGAAGATCCTCCTTACACTTTCGATGAAGAAGAAAAGGTGCAGGATTATCGGCTTAATATTTATGTCAACGTAGAGTTCCTGGACGTCAAAAAGAACAAGACATTATTTGAGGAAAAATTATTGGGCTGGGACACTTATTCCGCTTTGGAAAACATCGAGGAGGAACGTCAACAGGCTATTGACGTGGCCATCAAAAATCTGACAGATGATATTCTCAATAAGGCCATTTCCGGTTGGTAATTTTACAACCCGGTATCCTGTAAATTGGTCAGAGTAACGTCCCAAGATCCATAGGGGAAGAATGGATAATTGGTAGTTGGATGAATGGAAGGATGGATTTTAACCTTTTTCTGGTAGCATAGCGATGACAGTAAAAGAGTTGAAGAAACAAGCCCGCAGTAGTACGCTGGGGAAAGTCCGGTTGGCTGATCTCTATTTATCCCAAGGAAAGGTTAAAAAGGCGCTCCGGCTTTGCCGGAAGGGACTTAGGGTTGACCCCCAGCTCGGATTGGGCTATCTGATTCTGGGTAAGAGCCTGTTAAAATTGAAGCAGATGGAGCAGGCCTGTTCGGCTTTACAAAAGGCCCGGGAATTAGAGCCAGATAACGCCCAGGTATTGATCTGGTTGGGGCGGGTGTTTTTAGCCAGAGAGAACAAAGAGGGCTACATCGAAAGCCAGAAGCGGCTGCTGGAAATTGATCCCCTGGTTCCGGAACTGCGGGGCCCTGAGGAACGGCCCGAAGAACAGCACACCGTTGAAGTGGCGGGAGAAGAACTTGTGGATGAAAATCTCCCGACGTCAAAACCGGCAGAACCGGTTGAGAGTCCAGAAGAGTCGTCTGTTCCCCCCCAGAAGGAGGGGGGCGTTATGGTGGAAATGGCTGCTCCCCAAGAGGAAAGACCGTTACCTATATTTTCCCGAGAAAAGCTTGCTGAATCGGGACCGGTTATTGAAAAGGGGGAAGAGACCCCACCCCCTGAACCTCACCCCCATTACCAGGGGCCAACAGCGACCAAGACCCTGGCCGAAATTTATGCTTCGCAGGGCCAATATTCCAAGGCAATAAAAATTTATCGCCGCCTGATCGAACTGGATTCCTATGATGGCAACCTGAAGGTAAGGCTGGATTATTTAATCAGGAAAATGGAGGAAACCGAGCAGGCTGGTGAAACGGGAAATAGTGTTGACGATAAGATTACATTATCAACATCTTGATGTTTTTCCTCGCTGTCCTGGAGCTTCTGGAAGCCGGGTATGTTTAGCACAGTAATTATTATCTGGCCGAAAACACCCATATTTTTTATCATTCCGGCAATTTTTAAGCCGGAATCTTATCAATTTCGGTAATAGATTCCCGCTAAAAACATGCGGGAATGACAAACTCGGACAGACACTAATTAGATGTCATTCTGACCCCGACGATTCGTGGGAAGAATCTCTACTTTAGATTCTTCATTTCGTCCCGAAAATTCGGGACTACATTCAGAATGACAAAATGAAAGGACAAAATTTTTAAGAAATGAGACTAAGTAAAAGCAAGGACTACCAATGAAACTCAATCAAGTCATACGGGGACGGGTTTGGAAGCTGGGGGATGACGTGAATACCGACCTAATTTACCCCGGGAAATATCTACCGATTATAGATGCCCAGGAGATGGCCCTCCACGCCCTCGAGGGGATTGACACAGGATTTCCCCAAAGGATTCGGTCAGGGGACATCCTTGTAGCTGGGTCCAATTTTGGCTGTGGTTCTTCCAGGGAACAGGCGGCCACCTGTTTGAAGTTTGCCGGAATCGTCTGCATCATTGCCAAGTCCTTTTCCCGCATCTTCTTCCGGAACGCCATAAACCAGGGATTGCCGTTGATCCAGGCGGATGTGGTGGACAGAACCAGCGAAGGGGAAGAGATCACCGTGGATTTTGGAACTGGGAAGATTGGGGTCAAGGATGGGGAGATCCCCTTTCCCCCGTTACCAGATTTCCTCCGGGGTATCCTGGAAGACGGGGGGCTGATACCACATATTAAAAAACGGATGGCAGGATAGATGGTGGTATGATCGGCGGACAAATATCCAGAAACTAAATATGGCCCATTAATAAAATTATCAAAAAAATGAAATTTCAAATAAAAACAGTCAAAATATCCTTTGTCGGGTTTGCCTTGGTCAGTATTGCCCTTTTTGGTATGGGTTGCGAAAAAGAAAGCCCAATGGAAGATTCAGAACAGGAAATTATCTTCACCAAGACCTTTGGCGGAAGTAGCGAAGATTATGGCAATTCCGTCCAGCAGACCACTGATGGGGGATACATCCTGACGGGATATACCGAGTCCTACGGTGCGGGTCATCCTGATGTCTGGCTTATCAAGACGAATATATGGAGCGATACGGTCTGGACAAAGACTTTCGGAGGAAGTAGTTATGATCTTGGCCAATTTGTCCAGCAGACCGCCGATGGCGGGTATATTATTGCCGGGGAGACCCTATCCTACGGTGTAGGTAATGATGATGTCTGGCTTATCAAAACTGATGCCAATGGGTCAGAGGAATGGAACCGGACCTTTGGCGGAATTGATAGTGATTGGGGCTGGTCAGTCCAGCAGACCGCTGATAGGGGGTATATCATCGCTGGAGGGACCCATTCTTACGGCACTGGTGGTGGTTCTGGCTTATCAAGACCGACGTCATTGGGAATGAGGAATGGAACCAGACCTTCGGCGGGAGTTCTGATGATGGTAGCTGGTCCGTTCAGCAGACCACCGATGGAGGATATATCATTGCCGGGTATACCATGTCTTACGGCGCAGCTTCTTATGATGTCTGGCTCATTAAGACCGACGTCAATGGGAATGAGGAATGGAACCGTACCTTTGGCGGGAGTTCTCTTGATCGTGGCTATTCCGTCCAGCAGACCGCCGATGGCGGGCATATCATAGCTGGTTATACCTTCTCTTACGGTACTGGTTATGCTGATGTCTGGCTTATCAAGACTGACGCCCAGGGCAATACTGAAGAATAGATAGAACATGGATTACAGATCGGCCCGGGCAACTATCTCTGGCAAAATAGTTTGTCCTTTTTATGATTTTTAACTCTAAATAATTATTCCTAATTTACTTTCAAAGATTTTCCATTGAATCCTATGTTGATCGGAGTTACCGGGGGCATCGGCAGCGGGACCAGCACGGTCTGTAAGATATTGCAAAGCCTTGGGGTTGTAATCATTGATGCTGATCAGATTGGGAAAGAGGTGGTGGAAAACAACCCGGAAATTCTGGGACAACTCAAATCCCATTTCGACCCCACCATCTTTGACCACGAGGGAAAGCTAAAACGACAGGAACTTGGGGACCTGATCTTCGCTGATCCTGGGAAGAAAAAAAATCTGGATTGGTTAGTCTTTCCATTTCTGAAAAAAGAGCTGGACCGGCAAGTAGCAGTAGCATTAAAGAAAAGTAAAATGGTAGCCGTGGATGCCGCCCTGATCTACGAGTGGGGGATCGAGGGCCAATTTGACGGGATATTGGTGGTCACCGCCCCGATAGAAGAGAGAATCCGACGCATCATGAGGCGGGATCACCTGACCCGGCAGAGGATTTTGGATAGGATCGGGTCCCAGTTGCCCCTTGAGGAGAAGGTCGGCCGGGCGGATTGGGTCATCGAAAATAACGGGACTCCGGAAGAGCTGACCGCTAAAGTTACCGCCATCGTCCCTAAAATCCTGGCTGTCCCCATGAAATAAATCATTAAAACAGTTGACTTTTGATGGAATAATTGTTATTTTTAACAAAGTTGATCCATGGCTAAACGATTCGCAATCGAGACATACGGCTGCCAGATGAACAAGGCCGACAGCGAACTGGTGACGGCGATTCTTGAGAATGAAGGCTGGACACCGGTTGACGATTTGGGTGAGGCCGATCTGATCCTGGTCAATACCTGCGGGGTGCGGGAGCATGCGGAGAGGAGAGTACTAGGGCGGCTCGATCAGTTGAAGGTATTGAAGAAAAGAACCCCCGGGGTTAAAATAGGTGTTCTGGGATGCATGGCTCAGAGATTATCCCGGCGGATTATAAAGGAAAAACCTTTCGTAAATCTGATTATGGGCCCCGATTCCTACCGCAAACTGCCCCAATACCTCGACGGCCCCTCCACCTGCTACAGGGACGTTATTATAGATGATCAACTCGATACCACTGAGACCTATGAGGGTATTTTCCCCGTCCGTAGGTCTGGTATTTCTGCCTGGGTTACCATTATGCGGGGCTGTAACAATTTCTGCTCCTACTGCGTGGTACCCTATACCCGGGGCCGGGAGAGGAGCCGGCCGCTGGATTCCATAATGGGGGAGGTCCGTAACCTGACCGACCGGGGTTTCTTAGAGGTGACCCTGCTGGGACAGAACGTCAACTCCTACCGGGACGATGACCACGATTTCCTCAGCCTGTTGGAGAAGGTGAGCCGGACCCCAGGCATCAAACGGGTGCGATTCACTACGTCTCACCCCAAGGATTTATCTAAACAATTACTTGAGGTAATGGCAGAAACCGATGTAATATGCAACCATATTCATCTTCCGGTCCAATCGGGTTCGGATCATATATTGAAACGAATGAACCGGAAATATACCCGGGAACAGTACGTAGCTTTGGTCCACAAAATAAGGGAAATGATTCCAGATGTAGGGTTGACCACTGATATTATGGTCGGTTTCCCCGGGGAGAGTCCCCGTGACTTCGAGGAAACACTGACTTTGGTTGATGAGGTCGGTTTTGACAGCGCTTTCACCTTTCGGTACTCTGTCCGTGAAGGAACTTCGGCCGCCCGACTGACCGATGATGTGCTCGAGGGTGAGAAGATCGAACGGCTGAACCGATTGATCGAGCTGCAGCAAGGGATTACAGAGGAAAAATATCAAAAGATGGTCGGTCGCACTGTGGAAGTTTTGCTAGAAGGGGAGAGCAAACGTAATCCCCGGGAGATGGTGGGGCGAGCGGATGACTATAAAATGGTCGTTCTTCCCGGGGACGGCTGTGCAGGTAGGGATTTTGTGAGGGCAAAAATTACCCGTGCTTCTGGTCATACCTTATTCGGGGATCCTGTTATATAAAGGGAGAGTTAACCTTAATATTTTAGCCACCTGAATCTGCTAAATCTTAACGGAGGGAGAAATGAAATTATTGCAGACCTTTTTGCTGTTAGCGCTGTTGGTCTTGATCATCATTTTCTTGGGCCGCAATGTGGGCCAAAACGTGACCGTGGTGGACCTATTCGGCAAAAAGTTCCAGGATGTTAACGTGGTGTGGTTAATGCTGGTTGCCTTCGCCATCGGGGCCATTATTGGCTGGGTGGTGTCCTTCTTCCAAGTGGTGGGGGCCAAGATCGAATGCGGGAAGCTGAGTCGGGAGGCCAAGAGATTGCGTGGGGAATTGGACCGGTTGCGCAATTTAGCCCTGGAGGAAGAAGTCCCGGAACCCATCAAAGAGGAAGAGATCGTTAAGGTGGAAGCAGAAGGGGAAAAAGAGACCGAAGAGAAATCAGATAAAGGGTGATGACTATGGAAAAATGGATGATCTATGTCATTATCGGCGTTGCTGTCCTGTTACTGCTATTCTTTTTCATCGTCCTCCAGCGCCGTTCCCGCCGTAGGCTCGGGGGGTCGCCCTACACCGAGGCCCTGAACGCTATTATCAACGGGGATGAAGATCGGGCCTTGCTGAAATTGAAAGAGACGGTGCGGCAGGATACGACTAATGTGGATGCCTACATTAAGATGGGAAACCTCCTTCGAAAGCACGGTGAGGTAGCCCGGGCCATCAAAATTCACCGGGACCTCACCGCCCGGGATGACCTTACCCCCTTTCAGCAGGTAGAAATTTATAAGGGGTTGATCCTGGACTTCCAGGCGGCGGACGATCCAGAAAGGGCCATTAAATACGTGGATAAGTTGCTGGATATGGATAAGAGAAATGAATGGGCCTGGCAGGAGAAGTTGAAGATCTACGAAAAAAGCGGTCAGTGGGCAAAGGCCTTTGATACGACGAAAAAAATCCTCGGTCGTAAAAAGGAGAAGGGCCCCAGGCTGTTGGCCCTTTACAAGGTGGAGGAGGGACTTTTCGAGATGGCCAAAGGTCAGGAAAAGGAGGGCCGAATTCGGCTGAGGGAAGCGCTGAAGATTGACTATACCTGTCCCCCCGCTTACCTCCATCGTGGTGAATCCTACTTCCGGGAAGGACGTCGGGAAGATGCCATCAAGGAATGGGAAAAATTTGTGAAGGTGAACCCCCGCCTGTCCCATCTGGTCTTCAAACGGCTGGAGGAGAATCTCTATGAGGAGGGCAAGTTCGGCCAGATTGAGGAGCTCTACCAGGGGGTGATTGATTCCCATCCCCAAAACGCCCGGGCCGTCATTGCCCTTGCAAATTTCTACGAACGTAAGGGGGAAACGGAAACGGCTATTGAGATATTAGAAAAAGGACTTGAGGCGAGCCCGGGTGACATACCCTTGCAAAGGAATTTAATCCGATGCTATTACAAGCAGGGTAATACGGAAAAGGTCGTTTCCCTGGGAATGGAGGTAGTAGAAAGCTTCATTGAGGAGAAGGAAAGCTACCACTGTGGTCAATGTGGGTTTACCACAGATGAGCCGGCCTGGCACTGCCGAAAATGCGGGGCCTGGGATAGTTTTTTAGGGGAAGTAGGCTCTTAATATGAGAATTTGTTTAAATCTATTCCTTTTAATTCTTATAGTCATTTGGTTAAGCCCTGCTTTTTCTTCTGAGCCAAAGGAGGTCGCCGAAGGGGTAAAACTTTACGAGAAGGGGGAGCTTGACCAACTGGAAAAACGGGTTCCCGATTTAGTGGTCCGATATCCGGACAACCCGGACGTGATCTACTTTAAGGCCCTGTTTACACGGGATGGGGAGGAGGCCTTAAGGCTTTTCAAAAGGGTCCATCAACTCTATCCCAAGAGTCGGTTTGCGAGTGAGGCCCTTTACCGGGTATACCAGTATTACTTCGCCCGGGGTTATTATAAGAAGGCCACGGAAATCTGGGCGACAATTGAGGATAATTACCCTTCGCTGGCAAACCGCAAGGGAGATGAGAAGGTGCAGGGGGGTGGGGTTGAACCCAGAGCCCAGCCTTCATTACCGCGATATACAGTTCAAATTGGGGCCTTTGCGGACAGGAAGAACGCCGAGAGACTTCAAATAAAATTCAAAGAGAACTATACCACCACTATTGCCGAAAAGACGGTAGATAACCGCACTTTTTACTTAGTGTGGGTGGGGCGTTTTCAGGATAGGGAAAGCGCCCTTCAATTCGGTCAGAAAATGAAAAAAACCCATGGCATTCCCTTTCAGGTGGTAGAAAGGTAATGCCCTCTTAACGTGGAGTGCATCCCGAGTATTCGGGATGCATCTGCAACCCCGAGACTTCGGGGTAATCCTCGACTATTGATACCCGAGGAATTGCGGCGGATGATACGACCGTAGGGAAACATCTACAGAGAGCGAGGGAAAAAGAGTTCTTTCTCCGAAGCTTAAACCACGAACCCTCGTGGTTTTTTGATTTGCTCAGAAGACGACTTTACAAAGTTTCCTGAAACATCTAGTTAACGTTTCGAAATGACATCCATATCTACACCATTAATCGAGCAATATCTCAAGATAAAGGCCCAGCACAAAGGGGCGGTGCTCTTCTTCCGTATGGGGGACTTCTACGAGATGTTCTACGACGACGCCAAGATCGCCTCCAAGGTGCTGGGGATCACTCTTACCTCCCGGGCCCACGGGAAGGCGGCGGACGTCCCCTTAGCCGGTTTTCCATACCACGCCTTGGAAAGCTATCTGGCCAAGTTTATCAAGGCCGGATATAAAGTGGCCATTTGCGAACAGGTGGAGGACCCCAAGTTGGCCAAGGGCATTGTGAAACGGGAGGTCATCGAAGTGGTGACGGCTGGTACCTCCCTCTTCAATAAAATCTTGGAGACGAAGAAAAATAACTTCCTGATGGCTGTCTATCTGAACGAACAGGAAAGTGGACTCGCCTTCCTCGACCTCTCCACCGGCGAATTTTCAGCGGGTGATTCACCCCTGCGGGGGCTCTTCGAAGCGGTCAGGTCCATCGAACCCTCCGAAATCCTGATTCCCGAAGGCCAGCGGGAAACATTCGATGCCAGCTTCAAAGGACTGGATGATCCCGTAATTACCCCCCTGGAGGATTATCTTTTCAGCCAAGATTTTGCCCGTGAAACCCTGATTGAGCACTTTAAGACCCAATCCCTCAAGGGGTTCGGGATCGGGGACCTCAGAGGGGGAATCCCGGCGGCCGGGGCTATCATGGCCTATGTGCGGGAGAACCAGCCCGCCGCCACGGTCCACATCACCCGCCTGTCCCGCCATGATGATTCGGAAATCCTGTGGCTTGACGCCACTACCCGACGCAACCTGGAACTTACCGAGACCCTCTGGGGCGGGGGGGGACGGGGGACGCTGCTGGGGGTGCTGGATCATACCCGGACGGCAATGGGGGGAAGGTTGATAAAACGATGGCTGATTCGACCACTTCGCAAACTGGATGTTATAAACCAGAGGCTGGATGGGGTGGCCCAGATGGTGGATGATCATGCCCTCCGTGAGGAGCTGGCAGCCATCCTGATAGGGACCGGAGACTTAGAACGGCTCATTACCCGCATCTCCGCCGGGCGGGCTAACCCCAGGGAGGTGATCCAGTTAGAAGAAACCCTTGCAAAAATTCCCCTGCTGAAAAAGGCTCTGAAGGATCGCCGGGCTTCCATGTTAAATCAGATCGGACTCAATCTGGGGGAATTCGATGACTTAACCTCGTTAATAGAGCAGGCGCTGGTGGCCGATCCCCCGTTGGCCCTGAATCAGGGGGGACTCTTCAAAAAGGGATATAATCGGGAACTGGATGAATTAAGGGTAATCTCATCCTCCGGGAAGGACTGGATTTTAGCCCTGCAGCGAAAGGAGAGCAAACGAACGGGGATCCACTCCCTGAAGGTGGGTTATAATAGGGTTTTCGGTTATTATTTGGAAATAACCAGGTCCCATCTGAGCAAGGTTCCCCCTGAATACATCCGCAGACAGACCTTGGTTAATGCTGAGCGATTTATTACCCCAGAGCTTAAGGAATACGAAGAAAAAGTGCTCAACGCCGAGGAACGGATCTACGCCTTAGAATACGAGCTCTTTTGTGAACTCCGTGAGAAGGTCGCCCTACGGACGGCTGAGGTCCAGCAGAGTGCCCGCCTGATAGCCCAACTGGACTGTCTGCTGTCCCTGGTTGAAGCGGCAGTCCGCCACGACTATCATCGTCCCCAGCTTAACCTAAGCGATAAAATCCATATTGAAGAGAGCCGCCACCCGGTGGTGGAACTCCTGCTCCCCCCGGGGGAGAAGTTCATTCCCAACGACGTAACCATCAACACGGCTACCGATCAGATCCTGATCGTCACCGGCCCCAACATGGCGGGTAAGTCCACCTACTTGAGGCAGGTGGGTTTAATCGTCATCATGGCACAGATGGGGTCGTTTGTCCCCGCTAAAAGGGCGGAGATTGGCCTGGTGGACAAGATCTTCACCCGGGTGGGGGCAACCGACAATTTGGCCGGGGGGGAGAGCACCTTTCTGGTGGAGATGAACGAGACGGCCAACATCCTAAACAACGCCACTCCCAAAAGTCTAATACTTTTAGACGAAATCGGTCGGGGAACGTCTACCTTTGACGGTCTCTCCATCGCCTGGTCGGTGGCGGAATACCTGCATAACACCCCGAGGGTGGCTGCTAAGACCCTATTCGCTACTCATTACCACGAGCTGACCGAACTGGAATTGATTATGCCCCGGGTGAAAAATTATAATGTAGAAGTACGAGAATGGGGGGATGAGGTGGTTTTCTTAAGGAAGATCGTCCCCGGAGGATGCGATCACTCCTACGGTATTCAGGTGGCCAGGCTGGCGGGCTTGCCCCCGGGGATTATTGATCGCGCCAAAGAAGTGCTCCAGAATCTGGAGGAAAACGAACTGACAGTGGATGATAAGCCCAAACTGGCGGCCCAGAAAAAACCAAAGGATACGGGGCAACTCGACATATTCGCCGCTCAGGAAAATGCCCTCAGGGACATCATTGAAGGTTTGGAAATAAACAAAATGACCCCACTGGAGGCAATCCAGAAGCTGGATGAGATGAAAAAGATGTTAAAAGATAGTGGAATAAAATAATTTTTTACTTGACTTTAAATGAAAGAATTGGTATATTATATTGAAGATTTAGGAGTTGCGATATTATCCTTTGCTAGGTATTTTGTCGGTTCACTTTAGTTGGAATTAGATTTTGAGAACCCATGCCTAGCAACCATACCGAGCTGCCGGAGGAGGGTGGGTCGGTTTTTTTATTGTTAT
Source organism: Candidatus Zhuqueibacterota bacterium (assembly GCA_016783505.1). Taxonomy (GTDB): domain Bacteria; phylum BS750m-G25; class BS750m-G25; order BS750m-G25; family BS750m-G25; genus BS750m-G25. Next base: position 21,484 of record JADHWK010000027.1, read on the forward strand.
TAGTACATCACAATCAGTCAAGACTATATCGAATTGTCTGAATTTTAAAGAGTTCAAAGATTGCCTAAATTTCAAAAATTTCAAAGATTGCTTAAATTTTAAGAAATCGCTTGAACCGCAGGCAATCTTGGCAATATACTTTCTTCTAAGCATTATCTACTGATTATTGATAGGAAACGTATGATGAAAACCTTTTGGTTATCCTTAATCATTTTTTTTCTGGGCCCATCGCTGACCGGGGCTGCATCTAAATATGCCGGGGAGTTTATGGACATCGGGGTAGGGGCCCGGGCCTTGGGGATGGGGGGGGCCTATACGGCCCTGGCCGCTGATATTACCGCCGGATACTGGAACCCGGCCGGGTTAACACAGTTTTCAGAACCCCAGCTTATCCTTATGCACTCCGAACAGTTCGCCGGTCTGGAAACCTATGATTACGCCGCCCTGGGAAAAGGGCTACCTAATGGGGCCACCGCAAGTTTATCCCTAATACGATTGGGGGTTGATGATATTCCTATATCCACTAAGCTGGAGGATCCAGATGACCCAAACATTAGCCCCACCAACCGACCTATTCTTGAAGGGATGACCTCCGATGCCGAGTATGCCCTCTATTTTTCCTACGCCAGATCAAAAGGGGAGAATCTTTCTTTAGGGGGGTCGGCCAAGCTGGTTCATAAACGGCTGGCTCATCACTATGGCCTTGGGCTGGGGTTTGACCTCGGGGTTATGTATTTCTGGCACCGGGTCCAGCTAGGTGCGGCGCTGCGCAACGCCCTTACCACCCTGGTGGCCTGGGATACCGGGCAGAAGGAGTGGATTCGGCCGGAGTTGCGGCTGGGGATCTGCTATTTCCTTTCCCTGAAGGCCCTTTCGGCAAAAATTACGCCCACCGTTGACCTCAGCCTGAGGATGGACAATAGGCGTAATCTTACAGCCAACTACTGGGGGCACCTAAGCCTGGGTCAAACCTGGGGTTTGGAATACGAGGCTTACCGAAGGGTAGCCCTCCGGGTGGGAATGAACGAAGTGGGATTATCGGCAGGGGCCGGCATCCGGCTGGGATCCTATCGGGTAGATTATGCCTTCGTGGGGCATAACGATTTGGGCAACTCCCATATGGTGTCGCTGATGTACGCCTGGCCGTGAAACCTATCAGTCGGGCGGGCCTATTGCAGGACTGTTGCATAGGAATAAATTCCTATGCTAACCTAATAAAGTATGTTGAAACATACTGTAATCAGTCCCGAAGTTTCGGGACTTTCGTTGAGATAGCGTGATAATTTATTATCACGCAGACGGAAAATCGACAATTTATGGGTTGTGCTACAGGTCCGGGCGCCTGACCGATCTGATCACCAAACTTTACAAATTTTTTAGTCACTGAGATCTGACAAGGTCTGCCTGCCAGCCATGGTAACCTTGCTTAAGTAACTTCGGACTATTGTCGGACTTTGAAGGGAATCTTGAAATACATGAAATAACCTTTGGTTAATAATTCCTTGAGTAAGACCCTGCGGGCCTTATCGATATATTTAATTTTTATCAAAGTTATGTGATCAATTTAAGGACGGTAAATAAAACAGAGAAAATCCAGACCGATCAGTCGGGCGCCTGACTGAGGATGCTGGATTTTTTTAAATCTTTTTCTAAAAAACCAAAATTTTATTTGACTATTGAGAAAAAATTTTGTAATTTTACTGTTGCAATTCAATTAAAAATTTAGATTTAAACCCAAGACATGATTCATTCCATGACCGGTTTTGGGCGGGGTGAAACCGCCCGGGGGGATATTCGGGTGTCCGTTGAGATTCGGACGGTAAACAACCGTTTCCTGGATATTCAGCCCAGATTGTCCCGGCCCTTGACCGCCCGGGAGGATGCTATACGCGATCAGATCCGGACCAAGATTCATCGGGGCACGGTGAACATATCGGTGAATCTGAATGCTGAGAATGGGCAAGATGGCTGGTCGGTAGATCTTTCCTTGGCGGAACGCTACGTCGAACTTTTAAATCAGCTTCGGAGGGTCTTAAACGTAAAGGATGAGATTACCCTTTCCCATCTTGTGCCCCTGAGTGAGAAATTCCTGGTATATCAGGAGCCGGAGGCCAGCGGGGCCAGGGTCTGGGGAGCGGTTCGGATCGCCCTAAGGGTTGCCCTGCAATCGGTCATCAAAATGCGACGGGAGGAGGGAAGAGCTTTAGCCCAAGATATGAGAAGCCGCATTCAGCTTATGGCTCGGTGGCTGAATAAAATTGAGCAGCTAACCCAGAAAACTTCACAAGAGCGTTATCAGAAGCTCGAGCAGAGAATAAAGAAACTGACGGAAGGGGTAAACCTAGACCCAAACCGGCTCTATCAGGAGGTGGCCCTGCTGGCGGAGCGGAGCGACATCTCTGAGGAATGCGTTCGGTTGAAGAGTCATTTGCGACTTTTCTTAGATACCTTTAAAGAAAAAGGACCCGTAGGGAAACGGCTGAATTTTATCCTCCAGGAGATGAATCGGGAGGTTACCACCCTCAGCGTTAAGGCCGGGGATGCGGCCGTATCCCACTTAGCCATCGGTCTGAAGGAAGAGATCGAAAAGATCCGGGAACAGGTTCAGAACGTGGAATAAAGTATAATCAAAATCCCGGAAATTGCCTACGGCCTGTCCCCAGATCGTTCCGATAGGGAACACTGACCGAAGGTTCACCGTAGCAAAAAACCACTGAATTGTTGATTGTTAACCCGCCTGCTAAGACTTAGCGGGCAGGTTGCTGATTGTTAAAACCTAGGCTCCAGTAGCAATTAGCAATCAGTAATCATTTCAGTATCATTTGGTGTTTTCCGAATGTGAGTTTAATCTTGACATTGACAAAAAAAAAGTCTGGTCATTTGGTGGTTTTATCATCCCCCTCTGGAGGGGGAAAGACCACTATTATCCGGAAATTAATGACAAGAAATAAGGCCTTCGGCTACTCTGTTTCGGTAACTACCCGCCCCCCAAGGGAAGGGGAACGGGATGGAATAGACTACTGTTTTTTGAATAAAGAGGAGTTCCATAAGAAAAGAGTGCGGGGGCAACTCATTGAATGGGAGAACGTTCACGGTCATCTTTACGGAACCCCCCAGGAACCGGTGGAGAGAATGTTAAAAGGGGGGAGGGTGGTTCTCTTGGATGTGGATGTTTTCGGGGGGATCAGTATTAAGAAAAGATATTCTGATACCCTGTTGATATTCGTCAAACCTCCCAGTCGGGAGTCCCTCAAGGCCCGACTGAGGGGAAGGGGTAGCGAAAGCGAATTGGAGATTGAAAATCGCTTGCGTCGGTTGCCCACCGAGTATCAAAGGGCTTCTGCATATGACCTTGTGGTGGTTAATAAAAAACTGGATCATACGGTTGAAGAAATTTACGGTCATCTGTTCCGATTGGGATTTATCAAGGAGAATAATGGATAAAAAGATTTTTTCCAAGGAAGATTTTGAGGATTTATCTGAAAACATCTATGAGGCAGTGATGGTTGTCGCCCAGCGGGCCCGCCGGATCGGGAAGGATCAGAAGGATCAAATTGAGCAATTCCTGGGCGAAATGGAGACCGATGGTGAGGAGAACACCGGGACGGTCCTAGATGAAAAATTAAAAAATGAAATTTTAAAAATGAAAAAGCCTACCGTGTTGGCCATAGAAGAAATGCTCGAGGGCGAACTGAAATATAGCTACAAAGGTCAATCTTAATCATGCTGGCAGGGAAGAAAGTTTTGATGGGATTAACGGGCAGCATCGCTGCCTATAAGGCAGCCCTGGTGGTACGGGAGTTGAAGCTGTTGGGCGCCCAGGTCAAGGTGGTAATGACCGAACATGGCCAGCACTTCATTACCCCCCTGACCATGGAAATTCTGTCCCAGAACAGGGTTATTACCGGACTTTTTCCCGCTGGTGAGCGCCGGGAGGTTGAGCATGTCAGTCTGGCCCAGTGGCCGGACCGCATCCTCATCTGCCCGGCCACCGCAAACATTATCGGTAAGATCGCCCACGGCATCGCCGACGACATCCTGTCCACCATCGTCATAGCCCGGGGTAAAGACGTCATTCTGGCTCCGGCTATGAATGCCCGGATGTATCTTAATCCCGTGGTTCAAAAAAACATCGCTTATCTTAAAGACCTGGGATACGGTTTTATTGAGCCCGAGGTGGGCGAGTTGGCCTGCGGGGATGAGGCAGTGGGACGGTTGGCTGATCCCCGAAAGATTATTGATTACCTCTGCTGGGATCTATTAGCGACCACCAAATTGGCGGGCAAAAAAATCCTGGTTACCGCCGGACCAACCCAGGAACCTTTAGACCCGGTGCGCTTTTTCACAAACCGATCGAGCGGCAAGATGGGATTCGCCCTGGCCCGAGAGGCCTCCTTTCGGGGGGACGAAGTAACCCTGATAGCGGGTAGGAACAATCTCCCCATCCCCGTTGGGGTTAACTACCGGGGTGTCACCACCACCGCAGAGATGGCGGCGGCGGTGAAAAAAGAATTTAAAAAATCCGACATCGTCCTTATGGCAGCGGCGGTGGCTGATTTCCGACCTGGGGTTGTTGCCGGGCAAAAGATAAAAAAGGAAACATCCCCCACAACCCTGAAGTTCGTGAGGACAGAGGATATTCTGGCCCATCTGGGAGAAGTTAAAAACGAGAAGCAAATCCTGGTCGGGTTTGCCGTGGAGACGGAGAATGAGGTGGGAAACGCCAAAAAGAAATTAGAGGGGAAAAATTTAGACCTGATCGTGGTTAATAATCCCCTGGTGGAGGGGGCCGGCTTTGGGGAAGAAACAAATATCGTCAAGCTTATTGACCGGTCAGGAAAGGTAGAAGAATATTCAAAGATGAGTAAGCAGGAGGTGGCGAAGGTAATTTTTGAAAAGTTAGAGAAATTGCCCGATAGGGATTAACCTACCAAGAAAGCTAGGATTGGTGTGGATAATGAGAGAATCGAATTTATCAGAAGTTGTTGATTTAACCCAGAGATATCTATCCCAACTGAAGGAACTGGGTGAGGAGGAAATCTTCCTGAACCGCGACTTAATTGCTAGCCTATCACACCTAAGACCCGAGTCGGCTTCCGACCTTTCTAAATTTTACCGTCAAATCAAGGATTGCCAACTATGTCCCCTGAGTAGAACGAGAACCAACTTAGTCTTTGGAGTCGGTAATCCGGCGGCGGGGATGGTTCTGGTTGGGGAGGCCCCGGGCCGGGATGAAGATTTACAGGGAGAGCCCTTTGTGGGACGGGCGGGCCAATTATTGAACAAGATTTTGAAGGCCATTGATTTTGAACGGGCCGATGTCTATATTTGTAATATTCTAAAATGCCGCCCCCCGGGAAATCGGGATCCCCTGCCTGATGAGATCGAGGCCTGTAAGCCCTATTTGCTGCGACAACTGGAAATGATCAAGCCCCAGGTAATCCTGGTTCTGGGACGGGTGGCCGCCCAGGTTCTGCTTAAAACCAGTTCGGATTTAGGTAAGTTAAGGGGTAGAATTCATCTATTCGGGAACAGTAAGCTGGTGGTGACCTACCATCCGGCAGCCCTATTGCGCAATCCGCGCTTGAAGCGCCCAGCCTGGGAGGATGTGCAACTGGCAAGGCGGGTTTACGACGGGATGGAACCCGAAGGGGCGGATGATGAGGAAATAAGTTTGTTCCGGCCACATAAAAATATTTAAATACTAAACCCTGAGATTAATTTTGTAAGGAGATTTTTAATATCAAGACACGTTCAAGTTAATAATAAGTTCGGCGCGCGGCAAAAGCAATGAGTAGAAAGCACAATCGTTACTATGCAGATAAAATTTGAATGGGATACAGACAAAGCAACAAAGAATATTGAGTAACATCAGGTTTCGTTTAACGAAGCTGCAACGGTGTTTGGCGATCCGCTGTCCATGACGTTTTTTGATCCTGACCATTCGATTGACGAAAGCCGATATATCACTGTTGGGTTATCACATCTTGGAAAACTGCTCGTTGTTTCGCATACAGATCGAGGCAACCGCATACGTATCATTAGTGCGCGAAAAACAACGCGCCGAGAGAGGAAGTTTTATGAAGAACAAAGCTGATAGGGAAATTGATGACGAGCTTCGTGCTGAGTATGATTTGTCTCAGTTAAAGGGAGGCGTCCGGGGTAAATATGTGCAGCGTTATAACGCAGGTACCAATTTGGTATTATTGGCCCCAGACGTGGCCGAGGCTTTCCCCAGTGATGAAGCAGTGAATGAAGCTCTACGGCTGTTAATGAGAATCGCCAAGACTCAACTCAACCAAGGAGTTCACGTCTAACATGCGATTTTAGACTGCGTTGTGGTGTGGGGATCGATTTTGTCATGGGAATAGCGTGCCTAACCCCCACTTTAACCAACAGCCCTATCGCGCGCAAATCTTTGATAGCATCGAAGGAATGGATGAGGAGCAGCTGCAAAGAGGTTGATGAGTTGAATTCATTAAATTTAACTAAATGCTGGGGATAATAATTATGGTTGAAAGGAGGAGTAAATGAACCAGTATGTGACCGATACGCGGGTGAAAAAGGGCCGGGTGGCATTGAAAGATGTACCATTTTCTGATGATAGTGAAGTCAAAGTGGTGGTGATCCCCAAAGCAAACATCTCGAAAATGTCGTTCCAGACCGTGCAAAAATTAACACAACCAATCACTGGGAATCTTTCTGATGATGTTGTGTCCGAAAGAGAGGACAGATGAATGTTTTTGTTGACACCAGTGCCTTTGTCAAATTATATCACCACGAAGCGGGGACGGAGACGTTGTTTAATTTTCTATACCGACACTCGGAAGATCTTATCTTGTCCATTGCTGATATTACCGTGATTGAGTTGCATTCAGCGTTTTTGCGGCGAGTTCGCATGGGTGAGATCGCTGTTCAGATAGCGCAATCCGTGTTCACCGCGGTGGACAAAGATTTAAAGTTCATCAATAGTATCGAATTAGATACACCGGCCAAGCAGATGGCAAGGAAACTGCTTGATGAAGTAGCTCCCACTAAAAATTTGCGGACGTTGGATGCCTTGCAACTTGCCGCGGCAATCTTGGAAAATCATATCTTGCCAATTGATTACTTCGTTTCGGCGGATGGGCGTTTGTTAGACATCGCTGCCGAGTATTTTGATACGTTTAATCCAGCGAAGGAGAGTCTTGTATAATTTTTTGATAAATATGGCAGCCCTGCTGCGCAATCCGGGGTTGAAGCGCCCAACTTGGGAGGATGTGCAATTGGCGCGACGGGTTTATGATGGGCTGGAGCCCGAAGGGGCGGATGAGGAAATAAGTTTGTTCGAGTAGTTGCAGGACTGCCTTGAGTGGTAGACTGCAAGATTTGCAGTCCAATATATGTTAGCTATAGAAGATTGAAATGGATATCGAAGGAGAAGACAAACAAGAGGTGAAAGAAGGATCTAATGTTTTGACTCTCGCTGATTTTCTAGAATCTATCCCCCCAAATCAGCCTTTCAAAATATCTGATCTCTCAAAAATTACATATCGATCAAACCTCGCCCGATATGTTGATGAAATTTGCACCCCAGAACTACAGCTCCATTGCCCAAGTGATGTTTGTAATGGACCTCGATTTTTCCGCTGTATAAATCAATCTGCGCCAATCCTCACTCAACAATCTTATAAGTTCTTATATCTTACATATAGATGCTCAAACTGTCAGAATACGACAAAAGTATTCTCGTTAGCAGCGCAAATAGATGAAGAAAAAGAAGCATCTGGTGAATGTTTCAAATTAGGAGAGCTTCCTCCTTTTGGCCCGCCAACTCCTTCAAGACTAATCACACTAATTGGTCCAGATAGAGATACCTTTTTAAAAGGTAGAAGATGTGAAAACCAGGGATTGGGTATTGGTGCATTCATCTATTATCGAAGAGTTGTTGAAAATCAGAAAAACCGAATCTTATCCGAAATAATCAAAGTTTCAGAAAAAATTGGTGTAAAGAAAGCTTCAATTGAAGCTCTAAAATCTGCCATAGATGAAACTCAATTTAGCAAAGCTCTTACTATTGCAAAAGATGCTATTCCAGAAAGTTTATTGATTAACTGACACAATCCTCTTTCATTATTGCACAGTGCATTAAGCGAAGGAGTTCATGACAAAACTGACGACGAATGTCTTGAAATTGCCGGAAGCGTTCGGGTTGTCTTGGCAGAGCTTTCAGAAAGACTTTCTCAA
>JADHWK010000081.1 GCA_016783505.1 Candidatus Zhuqueibacterota bacterium
CAACGACTCTGGCCAGTGGATAATTCCCAAAATTTTTGACTGCCGCAGTAAGGACATTTTTTCATAGCTGAAAAATAACTATTTTTCAGCTAGTTATCAATACCTTTTAGTGTAATTTTGATGGGCCATTACCTTATATTTAATGTAATCCTCAGGGGCGGTGGCTTTCAGATAAAGATCGTTGGCATCGTTGTATTCTGAACATTTGCTGATATATTCATTAAAAGTATAAGCAGCACCGGCTATGCTGGCTGTGCCCCCGATCACAAACAGCCACCCTCGAATCTTCTTCTCAGCATACAACTGCCCCCAGCCCGGGAAAAGGGTTGACCTTAAAAAGGCCTTTCCCCGGGTTCTCCCTAAATACTTCAGGTTCACTTTCAGCGGGGTGGTCTTACCATGCACTATGGTGACTCGTTTTCTATCTTTTCTGTATCCCTCCATCCCTGTATCCAGCCAGTATTCTCCCTGGGCAAGATCCACCTGAAAGGGAATGCTTCCCAGCGGATTTTCCTCCCAGAATACATCGGCTCCCATCGGTTCTCCGCTTATGTCCAAGGTGCCCGTCCCCTCCAGCTCATAGGAGACCGTTTTCACCTTCCCTTCCTCTACCACAACCGAGTCAAGAACATCGGCATAGGTGGGGGCGGATAGTTTCAACAGGTAGGTTGAAGGTCTTATATTCATCAATACCAACGGGGTCGTCCCCCCCGGCTTCCCATCCAATAAAACCCTGGCACCGTCGGGAACCGAGGTCACCTTCAGAGAGCCGGTTCCCTCTTTGATCTTTTCCTCAAGGACCATTTCTGGTGAAAAATCAGCCATTCGCTGGGCCAGAATCTTCAGCGTATTCTCCATCAGCTCGTATAAAGAACCTTCACACCGCTCATTATAGCTCACCAATGTTTTCCTGCCCTTTACATCAACCATCTTTACGGTCACCGAATATACAAATTCTTCCTCCCCAATTTCCCCAACAAACACCCGATCAGCCCCTGAAATCTTCCCTATCTCCACCAGATCGGCAAGACTTCGACTTACTAATAAACTTTCTTTCCCCTTTTTCTTCAACCATTCCTCCACCTGGGATTTGCCAAAGACCCGGAAACCACCCGTTTTTTCTAACTTCTTTCCAAATTCATCGGATAACATATTCATCATGACCCTGGTGAGCATGGAGGATTTCCCCATGGGCTTAAAATCTAATACAACACTTCGTAGCTTTGGGGAAGCCTGACCATATAAAAGTTGACCGGAAACAAACAGGACACCAACAAAGAACTCTTTACACTTCATATCTTGTATTGAGAACAATATTTCAACAAAAAACCCCATCCAGTTCTTCAAAACCGTCAGGGGTCAATAATTCAAAGTTGGCAACTTCAGAGTGTAAAAAAAACCCCTGAAAGCCTTCACCAGGCAAACTCTCTTACGATAGCCAAACCACTAATAGACTTACCTGAGTGAAAAAGGCCATTAGGGACAGCCTTTCGATAAGGATGCCCGGTTATCGCAGGTAATTCCAAAATAGTGATTTAACTAATAGAAGTATACGAAATAAAAGTTGCTTTGTCAAGAAAAAAGTTCAAAAATCGGCTTTTCAGAAATTTTTATGTTGCTCTCCATGCTCGTTGAGGAGCCTATCATCCTCGACAGATTTGTTGGTATCGAATTTCTGGCGGATAACCCGCCACTATCCCGAAGCTTCGGGATGGCGTATAGGTAACATCCGCCGGGAGCGCATAAAACTATATTCGCATCAAAAAACACTTGTAAACTTCCCATTTTTTCCTTATATTTTCAGGTAATATTTTAGGAGTTATCATCCCATGATGAACAAATTGAGAAAGAACACCGCCTTTATCCTCTGGATTTTGCTGTTCGCCTTTATCGGAACCATCATCTTCAGTTGGGGAATGGGCGGGTTTAAGAGCAAAGCCAGTAAGGGCATCATCGCGGTTATCAACGGTCTGGAGGTCAAATACGATACCTATATGAACAGCATCCAGCGTGAATACGCCCGCATGAGGGACGAACAGGGCGAACTGAGCGATCGGGAGACCCGCCAGATCCGCCAGCGAGTATGGGACGAGATGATCAACGAAATCCTGATCGGTCAGGAGGTGAAAAAAGCCGATCTCAAGGCCACCGACGAGGAGATCGTATTCTTCGTCCGAAACAGCCCCCCGGATTTTTTGATAAGCAGCGAGGCCTTCCAGACCGATGGCCAGTTTGATTACGAAAAATATCTAAAGGCCCTGGGGGACCCTTCCATTGACTGGACACCCATTGAGGAGTTCCTGAGACATGAGATCCCCAAAGATAAACTCAGGCGCCGGGTTTTAGCCTCCGTCTTCGCTTCCGATAACGAAGTGAAAGAAAAGTTTATTGAGGATAACCAAAAGGCCACTGCTTCCTACATCTTTTTTGACCCCAATACCTTTCAAACAGACAGCACCGAAATCTCCGAAGCGGAGATTTTATCCTACTATCGGGACCATCAAGAGGATTACCGGGTGCCCGAGAAGCGGAAGATTGATTATGTTCTGTTCCATAATCTTCCCACCCTTGAGGACAGCGCCGAGACGTGGGAGGATGGCCGTGAACTGGTCGAAAGGGCCCGGGAGGGGGAGGATTTCGCCCTCTTGGTTCAGGACTTTTCACAGGACCGAGCCACGATAAGCCGGGATGGTGACCTGGGCTATTTCCCCAGGGGCCGCTGGCCGGATGAGTTTGACAAGGCCGTCTTCGGGGCCAAAATCGGTGGGGTAATCGGCCCCTTGAAGACCAATCGGGGGCTGCATATCGTCAAAATCGAGGATAAGAGGACCATAGACGGCGGCCCGGAGGTAAAAGCCAGCCACATTCTGCTCACCTTCGAGCCCAGCGCTGACACCCGGGAGGTCGTTCGGGAATCGGCCTATGATTTTGCTGAGGCGGTCAAGGAAGATGATTTTTATGAGACAGCGGAGATATGGGGGTATGAAGTAAGAAATTCGGATTTTTTCGCCGCCGGGGGCTTCATTCCCGGGATCGGCAGGAGCGTTAGTGCCTCCCGCTCCATCTTCAACGCTGACCTTGAGGACGTAAGTGAGTCTTTCCCGATGCTAAACGGCTGGTTCGTCTTCAGGGTGAGTACTATCGAGAAAAGCACTATCCCGAAGCTTCGGGATGGGGTGAGGGATATTATTATGAGGACCCTGATCCGGCAGAAGAACCTCGTAAAGGCAGGACAGGTCTGCACCGATGTTCGGTCCAAAATGGAGGATGGAACCGATTTTGAGAAGTTGGCAACGGTGGAATCCTTAGGAATAAAGACCATTGACCGGGAGTTTACCATCGGTAGTTACCTGCCCGGTATCGGCAGGGACCGAAATTTCACCGCTGCTGCTTTCAAACTGAACCCCGGGGATATTTCATCGCCCGTGGAGGGCATTAAGGGATACTATCTTATCAAATTATTGTCAAAGTCGGCCTTTGATTCCACCGCCTTTGACAAAGAGAGGGAAAACCTGAAGGATAAAATCTTAAGGCAAAAGCAGCAGACGGCCTATGCCGCCTGGCTGCGGGGTCTTCAAAACCGTGCCAAGATTGAAGACTATCGCTATTACTATTTCAGGGATTACTAATCAATTCATAAAATAAAGCATTACAAAAAAAACCAGTCCAAAAAAATGGCTGGTTTTTTTTTATGGTTATTTTTTTAAAAAAATCTTAATGGCCTCTTCAATCTCTGAAACATTGGTATAAGTATTTTTACAGGGACCCTCGGGCCTTACGTTGGGGATGGCAATCACAGGAATTTTGGAAACTACATCCTCGATGCCGGTCACCAGATCACGTTCGCAGGCTACGGCGATGATACCGGTGGGCCGGATTTCAGCGATCTTGACACGGGCCGCCTCCCCCCCCGAGACCGTGTAGACCTCACAGTCATTTCTCTCAGCCAGCAATAGAATTTCCTGACGGTTCGCCTTCTGGAGACATCGGGGCAGGAGAATCATCAGCTTATTCCCCCGGATCCTTCGCCTGGCGGCCCGGATCAAGGCGTTGCTGACCTTGATGAAGGAACTACTAATTCGGTCCCGGGAAATCCCGAACCTCCGGCCCAGGTTGATGACGATGGGAACCAAAAAGGTGAGGGAATATTTCTTTTTCCCAAAATAGAAGGCCAGGTCCTTACCGATAATGATGGAGAGAAGCATCAGGGCAAACCAAATCCCCAGTGCTAGCACAAATCCCAGGATGAGGAGACCCACTACCAACGACAGGTAGGGGTGGATCATGTTCAGTCGGGGGGTAATCAGCCACCATGCAAATAAGGAAAGCAGCGAAATCAGAACCATGACTATGGTGGCGAAACCCAGGAAAATCCGTTTACCGCTGTCTACATTCTCCTCAGCCTTTCCGGACCAGTCCAGCCACTCGTCCCCCAGCCGGCGGCCGCCGGGCGGACCCTGCTGCTGACCTTTGTTAGCCATACTATTCCTTATCCCAACGTTCCTATTAGCAATACACCCCAATTTAATACATTTTGAGGGGAAATGTCAAGGGAAAAGATCAATAAATTGATTGTATGTCCCCTGTAGCGATCTTGGGAAATGACCTGAAAAAATGGGGGGCATCCCTCATCAAACCCGTTTATGCTTTGTATGCTATCAACAGAAAAATTCAACGGCTTATCTTTACCAAAAAAGTATTTCCCTCAAATATTACTTTAAGTGATTAATTTTTTCTTACACAATTCTTAGCCACATTCACCCACAAAGGGCAAGATAATGATTTTTCTCTTGACAAAATTTGTAATATACATTATATTGAAACCCTACAAGATAATCCCAGTATTTCCTAATTCCTACTCCCCCAATTTATGGCTCGAAGATCCTCGTCGCAAAAATCTTCCTCCCTTAACCTTTTTGGCGAACCCCAGGAGGGGGTGTCTTCCCCGTCCCAGACCCGCTTTTTGACCGAGGACGATTTAGAGATTAAGACAGATCCTTATCGGGTTATTGAAAAACCCGCCAAGGAAATCATCGTCCCCATCGAACCCGTGCTATCTGATAACGCCCTCCGGGTGCTGGAACGGCGGTATCTCCGAAAGGATAAGGAAGGAAAGATCGCTGAATCCCCGGCTGAGATGTTCTCCCGGGTGGCCCGGCACATCGCTTCGGCAGATCTAAAATATGACCCCGATACTGATGTCAGGAAAACGGAGATTCGTTTTTTCAACCTCATGGCCTCCCTGGATTTTCTCCCCAATTCCCCTACCCTGATGAATGCCGGTCGCGAGCTGGGTCAGCTCTCCGCTTGTTTCGTCCTCCCGATTGAAGATTCCATGGATCAAATTTTTGATACGGTAAAGAACACCGCCCTTATCCACAAGAGCGGTGGGGGAACGGGATTTTCCTTCTCCCGCTTACGTCCCAAGAACTCAGTCGTTCGATCAACGGCGGGCACTGCTTCAGGTCCCGTTTCCTTTATGAGCGTGTTCAATTCCGCCACCGAGACCGTCAAGCAGGGGGGTACCCGTCGGGGGGCCAACATGGGTGTATTAAGGATGGACCATCCGGACATCCTGGAGTTTATCGGCTGCAAGCATAGCGAACGGGATCTTAACAATTTTAACATATCGGTAGCGGTGACCGACGAGTTCATGGAGGCAGTCAAGAGCGGCGGTACTTATTGGCTGTTTGATCCCCACACCCAGAAACGGGTCAGCCGGATGATAGCCAGGGAGGTGTTCGATCAAATCGTGGAACAGGCATGGCAAAATGGGGAACCGGGGATCATCTTCCTGGATAAAGTCAACGCCCATAATCCCACCCCCAGTTTAGGCCTAATTGAGTCCACAAATCCCTGTGGCGAACAGCCACTCTTACCCTACGAATCCTGTAACCTGGGCTCCATCAATCTATCCACGATGGTTTCCAATGGCAAATTAGATTGGGATAAGCTGGAGGAAACGGTTTGCACCGCTGTCCATTTTCTGGACAACGTCATTGACCTTAACCAGTATCCCCTGCCCCAGATCCGGGAGATGACCTTTGGAAACCGCAAGATCGGCCTCGGGGTAATGGGATTTGCCGACATGTTGGTGCAGTTGGGCATCCATTATGATTCGGAGGAGGGGTTGAAGACCGCCGAGGGTGTGATGGAATTCATCCACGCCTGTGCGCGAAAGAAATCGGATGAATTGGCCCTGAAGCGGGGTCCATTCCCCAACTGCCCGGACAGCATCTTCACCACCCCCACCCGCAACGCTACCGTAACCACCATCGCCCCCACCGGCACCTTGTCCATGATCGCTGAAACCTCTGGGGGAATCGAGCCCCATTTCTCCTTAGTTTATATCAAAAAGGTCATGGATAATGAGGAACTGCTGTATGTGAACAGGGTTTTTGAAGAGGTGGCCCGAAAGGAGGGATTTTACAATCCTGAAATGATGAAAAGGGTGTCTGCCAGGGGCTCCCTGCAGAATATTGATGGGATTCCGGACCGTGTCAAAGAAATTTTTCGCACCTCCCACGACATTACCCCGGAGTGGCACGTCCGTATGCAGGCCGCCTTCCAGAAATACACTGATAATGCCGTTTCCAAGACTATTAATTTCCCCCACTCCGCTACCAAGGATGATGTCCATCAGGCCTACCTTTTGGCCTATGAGCTGGGATGCAAGGGGTTGACCGTCTACCGGGATGGCAGCAGGGAGGAACAGGTTCTGAACGTGGGCTCCCAGATAAAAGAGGGACGGCTGGCTAATGGGGAAAAACTCCATCCCCGCAATCGTCCCCCCATAACCAGCGGAATAACCGAGAGAATTCGCACCGGTGAGGGTAATTTATACATTACGATCAATGAGGACGACTTTGGCCTCTGTGAGGTGTTCGCTTCCATCGGCAAGGCCGGGGGCAACGCCGCCGCCCAATCGGAGGCCATCAGCCGACTTATCTCGTTGGCCATGCGCTCGGGTATCAACACCAACGAAATTATCGAAGAGCTGAAGGGCATCTCCGGCCCCAATCCGGTGTGGGACTTGGGCGAGCTTATACTTTCCGCCCCCGATGCCATCGGAAAAGCCCTGGAACGGTATCTGACCCGGATGGAGCGGATGAATGAATTGGATAAGGAAGATCAAGGTGAGAGAAAGACCAGCTTTATCGAGGAGAACTTAGAAGTCATCCCCCGGGGTGACGTCTGCCCCAAGTGCAACGGCCACATGGATATGATCGAGGGCTGTGCCACCTGTCGTTCCTGCGGTTTTTCTAAGTGTGGTTAGAAGCAATGCTATAAGGATCAAAAAGAACCAGCATCATTTCGGTGCTGGTTTTTTTGTTTGAATGAGAGAGGGTTACACAAAAAAAGGCGGACAATCTGCTGTGACTATCCGCCTTTTGAAATAAGTGGGGGGAACAAAACCCCCTATGTATTATCCCCCAAAAAAGAAATTGACTCCAAACATCACCTGGCTTAGATCTATTTTCGGGACGTCATTTATTTTTACATCATTGGACTTCCAGTTGTTTTTGTTTATCGAGCAATAGAAGTAGCCCAGGTTCCC
>JADHWK010000028.1 GCA_016783505.1 Candidatus Zhuqueibacterota bacterium
TCCAGCCAGTCCGACGCCGTGGCCAAGCTGATTGAAGAGAAGATCAAATCCAATGAATATACTTATAAGGATTTTGCTATCTTAGTGCGGGCCAACGCCGACGCCGACCCCTTCCTCCGGTCGCTGAACATGCGGGAGATCCCCTATCGCTTCTCCGGCAGCCGGGGGCTTTATGCCCGGGAAGAGGTGCGGCTGATGATCTCCTTCCTAAAGACGATCTCCGATTTTGACGATTCCCTCAGTCTCTACCACCTGGCCAGCTCCGACATCTATCAGCTCAAAATGAAAGACCTCACCCGCTGCATGAACCTGGCCCATCGGCAGAACCGGGGTTTACATTACATCTTTGAACATTTTGCCGATTATTCGGAGAACCTTGGAGATCTGACCGACGAGAGCCGGGCCACCATTGACAAACTGATGAAGGATATGGAGAAATACCTGGAGATGTCGAGGGATCATCCCACCGGGGTTGTTCTCTATCAGTTTTTGCAGGGAAGCGGTTATTTAAAGAGATTAACCCACCAGGACAGCATAGAAGCCGAATCCAAGGTTCAAAATCTGGCCAAATTCTTCGAGATCGTGAAGAACTTCGGCTCCTTAGCCGTGCAGGACCGGGTGTCCCAGTTCGTCTCATATCTGGACCTGTTAATCCAGGCCGGGGATGATCCCCCCTCTGCTGAGGCCGACTTCGACGTGGATGCAGTGAATGTGCTCACCGTACACAAGGCCAAGGGACTGGAGTTTCCGGTGGTGTTCATGGTCAGCTTGGTGGGCCGGAAGTTCCCCTCCCCCCACCGTTCCGACCCCTTAGAGCTTCCCGAACCTTTGGTTAAAGATATTCTGCCCAGCGGGGATTTCCATCTTCAGGAGGAGAGGCGGCTGTTTTATGTGGGGATGACCCGGGCCAAAAAAGAGCTTTTTTTGACCAGCGCCCGTGACTATGGGGGCGTTCGGCCCCGGAAGGTGAGCCCGTTTGTGCTGGAGGCCGTGGATAAACCCCAGGCTGATGAGACTTATTTAAAAGCTTCAGCCTTAGAGGCCATTAAGAGGTTTGCTCCACCGTCCAAAGAGGGACCCCGGGCCCCAGCGGCCATTCCTGAAGATCAGGTGCTGAACCTCTCCCACTTTCAGGTAGATGACTACCTCACCTGTCCGTTGAAATATAAATTTGTCCACATCCTGCGGGTGCCCCTGCTTCCCCATCATTCGATCATCTACGGCAAGGCCCTGCACGAGGCGGTCAAAGAATATCACCTGCGGAAGGTGAACGGTCAACCCGTTTCCTTAGAGAATCTGATTGATGTTTTCGAGAGAACATGGAGATCGGAGGGCTTCCTCACCAGGGAGCACGAAGAGCAGCGGCTTCAGGCTGGTCGTGAAACCCTGCGGCTTTTCTACCAGGAGCAGGAGAGATCGGGTCTAATTCCCACCCTCATAGAGCAGGACTTTAGTTTCATACTGGAGAATAACCGGCTGGTGGGTCGCTGGGATCGGGTGGACGTTAAGGACGGGTCGGCTACCATTATTGATTTCAAGTCCTCTGAGATCAGGCAGCAAAAGGATGCAGACAGAAGGGTCAGGGAAAGCCTTCAGCTCTCCATCTACGCCTTGGCTTACAGAGAGGCTTACGGCCAGGTTCCAGAGTCAGTGGAGCTGCACTTTCTGGATTCGGGGCTGGTGGGGAGAGCCCCGGTGACCCAAAAGATGCTGGAGAAGACGGTGGGAAAAATCAACGAGGCGGCCCGGGGCATCCGTGCCCGGGACTATACCCCCAAACCTGGATACATGGCCTGCCAGTATTGCCCCTATTCTGGGATTTGCCCCAGTACGGTAACTTAGTAGGGGTTAGAATTTAAGTATCAGAATGAAAGAGCAGGGGAGCAAGGGGGCAGAGGAGCAAGGGAGAATCGGTCAAGTTATTCGGGTCGATCAGGCGCCCGACTGAAAGGTTTTTTGGTTTAGGGCATTGGGATTTTGGTCATTGGAATTTGTTTAGGATTTCGATATTTGAATTTCGGATTTTCTTACTGATATTGTGTCTCGTCGGTTTGCCTGCCCGGCCAGGGAGGCGTGGCTGCGATAGCTAAAAATTGCAAGATCTCCCTTAACTGTCAGGTCAAGACAATGAACTCTAAGAGGAGTCGCTCCGAATATAAACCCGTCCATATGGTCTTCCTGAAAAGATAGTGAGGGAAACAAAGGTCTCATTTTATTCAAGAAATATGGGATAATTATAAATTTTGTTATGATGCCCAATAAAACGGAATTCGGCTATGTCTTTTTCGGTGAACTTGAATACAATACGATAGTTTATATCAACCCGAAAGCTCCAGATATCGTGTCCCTTGGGATGCAATTTTTCGGTTCTGAGAATGGGATCGAAAGGATTTTCTTTAAAAAGTTCTGTTTTTTCAGCCGCTTTCTTTTAAATTCTGGGGTCGAGTTTTTCAAACAGCTTATCAAATGTTTTGGTGGTTACTATTCTCATTATTTCTTAAGAAGTTCATAGAGTGAATTTCTTTCGGTGATCCGACCTTCCCGGTGCTCTTTCTCAGAAGCATCCAAAAGTTTTATGAATTCCTTTTTAAAAAGCCCGCAGGCGTTACAAAAGGTTTCAAAATCCTCTCTGTCAATTTCGATGGTAATCTTGTGCGAGCTGGTTTTTTTAACTCTCATGTTCAGACCTGTGCTCATTTTATACTCCAAATATTTTCTGTATGTACCCTTTTGTTTGTAAAGTTAATAAATTAATGGATAAAAATCAAATAAAATAATATGATGATCCAAAACTTCGACCAAAATTTTTATTGGTTTGTCCTGAGCCGAACGAACGGCGTGGGGAATAAAACGCTGTTGGAGATCTTCAAACGAAACCGAGAACTGGACATGAGCATCGGGGATTTCTGGAAACTGCCGGAATCGGAAATGACGATGTTGTATGGACTAAAACCCCCGGTAATTCAGTCCATTCTGAATCTAAAGGGTAGTCTTAAAGAGATAAAAAGTCTATACTAAGTGAAGTAATGGATAGGGTTAAAGAGGGATAAAACAAAGGGTTTTTTAATGCATGAAACGACGCTAATCGTTCTTCTGGGCACGGCGTTGTCCATCGGGTTTATCCATACCTTGATCGGCCCCGACCATTACCTGCCCTTCATTCTGTTGGCAAAGGCCCGTGGCTGGCGGCTGGGCAGGACGCTGGCCATTACCCTCTGGTGCGGGTTAGGCCACGTGTTAAGCTCCGTTCTTATCGGATTGGTGGGGATTGCGGCAGGAATCGCCATCAGCAAATTGGAGGGAATCGAGTCGGTACGGGGTGGATTGGCCTCATGGCTCTTGATCGGCTTTGGGTTAGCCTACGGGATCTGGGGGCTACGGCGGGGGCTCAGGGGTAAAGTCCATACCCATCGTCACTTTCACGATGACGGCATCTCCCATGCCCATGATCACGCTCACATTAAGGAACACAGTCACATTCACGAAGACAAGGGAAAAATTACTCCGTGGGCCCTGTTCATCATCTTCGCTTTTGGTCCCTGCGAACCTCTGATCCCCCTGGTCATGGTTCCGGCTTCCCAGCATTCCTGGTGGGGGGTAGCCTTGGTGGCCTTGGTATTCGGGGTGGCTACCATCGGCACAATGATGGTCATCGTTGGTTTGAGCTCTTATGGCCTGTTACGCTTGCAGGTCAGGCCGTTGGAACGTTATGTCCATGCCCTGGCTGGAGGGATGATCGCCCTTTCAGGAATGGCGATTATGGTGCTGGGGGTTTGACAAGTCAAGTTTTACCAATAAAACCTTTTTTTGTGTAGTAAATTATATGAATTACAGTTCGGCTCCTTTAATTCGAATAAAAAATTTCCGCCACAAAGATACGAAAACACCAAAATTTTTTGTGATCAATAAAATTTTACATTATTTAAGTGGGTAATCAAATATTCGTTAACTGTACTTATAAGGTCTCAAAAGTTCTTTCTTCTTAATGAAACTTGGAAAGTTTCCTATTCCTGGATGGTGAGGGGTGGAATGGTTGTCCCTCCTTAATAGGGGGGACTTGTAGAAATGATGACAGTATATGCTTAGTGATAATCACCCCTTCATAGGGGGTTAATCAAATTATAAAATAATTCATATGAATATTGCTATCCGCACTGATCCGGGAAGAGCCTAATTTTTAAAATTCTGGCAATCTTTGAACTCTTTGAAATTTAAACAATTCGGTGTATCTTTTAAGTTTAGGGTGACTAAAAATGAATTTATTATATGCAGGCATTGCCGTCTTAATTGTCCTTCTCTTCGGCGGTCTGTGGCTGTTGGTTCGCAGGCAGGATAAACAGTGGAAGGAGTTTCTGGAGAGGCAAAGGGACGATCCGACGTTTAAGGTAATCACTGATTGGCTTAAAGATATGCGGGAGGGGCTGGATCGGAGCAGCGATTCCCTGCAAAAGCGGCTGGATGCTACCAACAAGGCCATTAGTGACAGATTGGACAGCGCCGCCCGGGTGATCGGGGCGGTGTCCAAAGAACTGGGTCAGGTGCAGGAGATCGGTCGGGCGATGAAGGATTTTCAGGATTTTCTAAGGTCACCTAAGCTGCGGGGAAACATCGGCGAGCAGATCTTAAGGGATCTGTTAACACAGGTGTTACCCAAGGAGAATTATCATATCCAGCACCGCTTCAAGGCCGGGGAGACGGTGGATGCCGTAATCTCCACGGACAAGGGTTTGATCCCCGTTGACGCCAAGTTCCCGATGGAGAACTTCCGCCGCATCCTGCAGGCGGAGTCCGAGGAGCAGAAGAATTCCCTGGTTCGTGAATTCACCCGGGACGTGAAAAAGCACATTGACGACATCAGCAAGAAATACATCCTGCCCCAGGAGGGGACGGTAGATTTTGCCATCATGTATATTCCTGCTGAGGCCGTTTATTACGAGATCGTAATGGGTGACGGGGCTCTTAACACCTACGCTTACGACAAGAAAGTGCTCTTGGTTTCCCCTAATTCGTTTTATTATTTTCTGAAGGTTATTCTGATCGGCCTTGAGGGCAAAAAGATTGAACAGGCAACCCGTTACATTCTGGAGACCCTGTCAGCCATCCGCCAGGATTCGGTGAAGTTCGGGGAAAACCTGAGGGTATTGACCACCCATCTGACCAACGCCAAAAACACGTTGGACCGGGTGAACACCGACTTCTCCAGGCTCTCCAGCCGGATCGAGGACACCCGTCTCCTCAAAGCGGGGGCAGCAGGAGATATTGAAGGGGGGAAACAGGAGAGTCTTTTGGGGGTGGGGGAAGATAGTAAATAAATATAATTCTCTTCAAACCTGTGTGGGTAATGTCAATTAATTTTTATGAAGCAATCATTTGAAGAAACAATTTTAATCCTTGACTTCGGTTCCCAGTACACCCAGCTCATCGCCCGGAGGGTGCGGGGGATCGGGGTCTACTCCGAAATTTACCCCTTCAACGTGCCTACCGAAAAAGTTCAGGCATTAAATCCTAAGGGATTGATTCTTTCGGGAGGGCCGGCGTCAGTCTACGATAAAGGGGCCCCTTTGCCGGACCTGGAAATTTTCGAACTGGGAATTCCCGTCCTGGGAATCTGCTATGGGCTGCAGGTATTGGCCTACCTGATGGGGGGGGAGGTCAGTCGGGCGGCCCGCAGGGAATACGGCCATGCTGAGCTTTCCATTTTAAGGGATGATGACCTCTTTGCGGGACTTTCCGGAAAAACCCCGGTCTGGATGAGCCACGGGGATCTTCTGACGAAGCCCCCGGAGGGATTTGGGGTCATCGCCCGAACGGATAATTCCGCCGTTGCCGCTATTAGGCATCCCAAGAAAAAATTCTATGGAGTGCAGTTTCATCCCGAGGTCGTCCACACCCCGAAGGGAGAAGAAATCCTGAAGAACTTTGCTTATCTGGTCTGTAAATGTCAGGGAGGATGGACGGCACGGTCATTCGTTCAGCGTGCGGTCGCAGCCATTAAAAATCAAGTAGGCCGGGGCCGGGTGATCTGCGCCCTGTCGGGAGGGGTGGATTCTTCGGTTGTCGCCATGCTCGTGCAGCGAGCGATCGGGGATCGGCTGACCTGCATCTTTGTGGACAATGGACTTCTGAGAAAGGGCGAATTTAAGCAGGTTATTCAGACCTTCGGGGACCATTTTCATTTGAACTTGGTGGCCGTGGATGCCTCCCAGCGTTTTCTACAAAAGCTGCAAGGAGTGGTTGATCCCGAGGAGAAAAGAAAAATCATCGGCGGGGAGTTTATCTCTATTTTTGAGGAGGAAGCCAGAAAGCTGGGTCGGGTGGACTTTCTGGCCCAGGGAACCCTGTATCCAGACCTGATTGAAAGCACCCCATTTAAGGGCCCGTCGGCCACCATCAAGTCCCACCACAACGTGGGGGGGCTGCCGGAAAAGATGGGGTTGACGTTAATCGAGCCCTTAAAAGAGCTATTCAAGGACGAGGCGCGGGAGGTAGGTCGGGAGTTGGGTTTGCCGGAAGAAATCATTGGTAGGCATCCCTTTCCGGGTCCAGGGCTGGGTGTTAGGGTGGTGGGCGAAGTAACTGAAGATCAGTTGAATGTACTCCGGGAAGCGGATGCCATTTTTACCGAAGAACTGAAAAAATCAGGCTGGTACGGAAAGGTCTGGCAGGCACTGTCCTTGCTTTTGCCCGTCCAGTCAGTGGGGGTTATGGGTGACGAGCGGACCTATGAAAATGTGATTGCCTTACGGGCGGTGGACTCGATGGACGGGATGACCGCCGACTTTTCCCCCCTGCCCCATGACCTGTTGAGTCGGATTTCTAACCGGATCATCAACGAGGTAAAAGGGGTCAATCGGGTGGTCTACGATATCTCGTCCAAGCCGCCCAGCACTATTGAGTGGGAATGAAATTTATTAGGTCCGATATCATTTAATATTTATTAAAACTATTGTAAAAATCCTAAACCGTTAGCCATTTGAATAAAACCTGTCATTCCTGTCCCGAAACTTCGGGATTATCAGGAATCCATAGGTTTGGAAATAGATTCCCGCTTAAAGATTGCGGGAATGACATTGGGTATAAAACACAACAAACTGAAAAATACAATAGTTTAATATTTATATAAGAAAAGGACATGTGCGGCATTATCGGTTACGTTGGGGACAGGCCCGCCCTGCCCATTCTGATTGAGGGGTTGAAGCGGATGGAGTACCGGGGTTATGATTCGGCGGGGGTGGCCCTTTTAGAAGACGGTAGGATGAAGGTTGTCAAACGGGCTGGTAAGATTCGGGAGCTGGAGCTTAAGCTGTCGGGGATGTCCCTTTCCGGAACCGTGGGGATCGGGCATACCCGCTGGGCCACCCATGGTGAACCCAATGAGACCAACGCCCACCCCCATTGGGATTGCGGGGGGGAAATTGCTGTTATCCACAACGGGATAATCGAGAATTACGTCTCGCTGAAGGAGGAGCTGGTCAAGAAAGGTCATTCCCTCCGAACGGAGACGGATACGGAAATCCTGGCCCATCTGATCGAGGAATTTTACGAGGGCGACCTCGAGCAAGCGGTCCGTTATGCCCTGCAGGAAGTTGAAGGGACGTATGGGATTGCCGTGCTCTGCCGCAAAGAGCCCGATCGGATTCTGGCCGCCCGGATGGGTAGCCCTTTGATCGTGGGACGGGGGAAAGGGGAAAACTTTGTGGCTTCGGATGCCGCTGCGGTAATCGGACACACCCGGAACGTCACCTATTTAGACGACGGGGAGATGGTCACCATCACCCGGGGGGAAGCCATCCATAAGACCCTGGCTAACGAGCGGATTCCCAAGAAGGTGGAAGAAATCGGTTTTGACATCGAGCAAATTGAAAAAGGTGGGTACTCCCACTTTATGTTGAAGGAGATCTTCGAGCAGCCGAGGACGGTAGCCGATGCCATGAGGGGACGTCTTTTAGAGGAGGAGGGAATAGCCCGGCTGGGGGGGGTCCGGGACTACATACAAAGGCTCAGCCAGGCGCGGAAAATTTTTATCACCGCCTGCGGCACCTCCTGGCATGCCGGGTTGATAGGGGAATACATGCTGGAGGAGTACGCCAGGATCCCGGTGGAAGTGGAATATGCCTCGGAATTTCGGTATCGGAACCCGGTCATCCGGGACAACACCTTCGTTATTGCCATAAGCCAGTCCGGGGAGACTATTGATACCTTAGCGGCGGTGAGGGAGGGAAAGCGCAAGGGGGCGACGACCCTGGGCATCTGCAATGTTGTGGGATCTACCATTGCCCGGGAGACGGATGGAGGGGTTTACATCCATGCCGGCCCCGAGATCGGGGTGGCATCAACCAAGGCCTTCACCGCCCAGGTGACCGCGCTGGCCCTCTTAACCATGGCCCTGGCCCGGCAAGCGGAGATGGGCAGCTCCACCGGACGGTTTATCATCAATGCCCTCAAAAGCCTTCCCTCACAGGTGGAGAAAGTTCTGAGGACTGATGATCAGATTCTTGAGATCGCCAGTGAATTTAAGGATATGAAGAATTTTCTTTATCTCGGTCGCGGTTATAACTTTCCCGTGGCCCTGGAGGGAGCCCTGAAATTGAAGGAAATCTCCTACATTCACGCCGAGGGGTATCCGGCCGCCGAGATGAAACACGGTCCCATCGCCTTGATTGATGAGAACATGCCGGTGGTGTTCATCGCTACCCAGGACGGGACCTATGATAAGGTGATGAGTAACATTGAAGAGGTGAGAGCCCGCCGCGGGCGAGTAATTGCCATCGCTAACGAAGGGGATGTTGAGATTCGAAAAAAGGCGGAGCACGTTATTTATATCCCCAAGACGTTAAATCTATTGATGCCCATTCTGGCCGTCATCCCATTGCAACTTTTAGCCTATCATATCGCCGTACTCAAGGAGCTGGACGTGGACCAACCCCGTAACCTGGCCAAGAGTGTAACCGTGGAGTGATATCACACCGCGAAAACTTTTGGGAAGAAAGGGATGATTAATGGATAAATGGATAGATGGATCCGACGTTTGCTGGACAATTATGCAACTGTTCTTTTTAACCAACATTCGGAATTCATTTTTCGCTAAAATCTTGCTTATACAGAAATCCTTTTATATTAGTCCCGTGAAATAATTGTTAACTCAATCTTCTGACACCAATCCCAAAGCGGAGAAGGTCCAGATATCATTGATCCGTAGGGCAAGCGTAGCCAAAAGAATCTCACGAATGAGGTCCCTTTCTCAGACTACTATTCAGCTTTCACGGCGAGCGATCTTGCGAGCCAATCCAGGATTGAGCGATCAAGAACTAAGCTTGATTTTCGCAGCGTATCATTATGGTGAAAACTTGTCGGATTCTCTACGCAAATACTTGAATCAGCGAAAACCATGAAAAATCCAGATATTTTAGCCGCATTAGAACCTGTGGTAAAAACCTTTGAGAAGCTAGGCGTGAAATATTATATTGGCGGCTCCGTAGCCAGTTCCGCCTATGGAATAGCTCGCGCAACTTTGGATGTTGATCTGGTCGCCGATTTAATACCCCAGCATGTTAGTTCCCTTGTAAAAGCTCTTAAATCAGAGTATTACATTGACAAAGATATGATATTGGACGCAATTCATAGACGTTCTTCATTCAACCTGATTCACCTTGAAACTATGCTCAAGGTTGACGTTTTTATCGTTAAGGACGGGTCTTATCATGTTGAAGCCTTTCGGAGGAGAAGAAAGGACACCCTGGATGAGGAGCGGGAAGACCTCAAATTTTACATTGCGTCCCCAGAAGATGTTATTCTCAACAAACTTGATTGGTTTCGCAAGGGAGGGGGCGTAGCAGATCGTCAATGGGGCGATGTTTTGGGGGTGTTGAAGGTTCAAGGAGATCAATTGGATATTGAATACATTCGACGTTGGGCTTTAGAACTGGGCCTTGCCGATTTGTTGGATCAGGCGTTTCGGGAGGCGGGGATTTAAATATAAAAGTAGTTGTTTCAGTTTTTGGGGTTCACATGAACCGTTGGCACGGACGATTATGTGGGATCATCATTGCCCTTCAATTGGGTTTTAGCCCAGGGTTGACCCGGGCGGGTGAGTATTCCACCAGCCAGGTGGAGGACCGTTTTAACCAGGCGCTGGACTTTTATCTTCAGGAAGATTATAAAGGGGCAGAAAAGGCATTCAAAAAGTTGATAAAGCTCTCCCTCCCGGAGCCCTGGGGTTCGGCCTGCTATTTTATGTTGGGTAAAGCCTATTACCGGCAAGGGCGCTATCGGAATACCCTTTCCGTTTTGAAGAAACTGGAGCGGTTGTTCCCCGGGTCTGACTACTATGACGATGCCCAATACCTGAGGGCGGGGGTTTCTTATCAGGAGGGCGACTATTTACGGGCCGCCACCGACTATCTTCAAGTGATAGAAATTACCCCTGATCCCCGGTTAGAAGCCCGGGCAAAGGCAGTGGTGAGAAAACTGATTGAGGAAAGCCTTTCCCCTGGGGAGCTGAAGGAACTAGCCGGGCGAGCCGGGGAGAAAAGCGGCTCATTTTTGACTGAATATATAAGCTATCGGGATGCCATCCGAATTGGGGTAGTCCTGCCCTTAAGCGGGGAGCTTGAGGATGTGGGGGAAAGCCTTCTATACGGGATTGAATTTGCCGCGGGGGCCTTTAATCAGCACAGCGAAACCAAGGTTAAGGTGATCCCTGCGGACGGGCAGGGGGAGGTATTACAAACTGTTCTGGCCGTGCAGGGGCTGGTTGATAATGGGGTGGTAGCGTTGATCGGCCCTATTACGGGGGAGACTACAGCAGCGGCGGCAGGGATGGCTTGCGCCTATGGGGTGCCGCTTTTGGCCCCGCTGGCGGCCGCTAGCGAGTTGGCCACCATTGGGGATTGGGTCGTTCAATTGAATCCGAACAGACACACCCGGGCGGCGGCCATCGCCGAATACGCCTTGAATAATTTAGGCCTTTCCACCTTTGCCATCCTGGCCCCGATGGACGATTATGGCAAAGAAATGTCGGGGGTGTTTCGACAGACGATCAGCCAGGGGGGGGACACCGTGCTGGTCTGGGAATGGTATTACCAAGGGGCGATGAATTTTAGCAAGCAATTTAAAAAGCTGAGGGGGGCGGGCTTCCGAAAAGCCTTCTGGGATTTCCTCCGGACCGACAGCACCTTCTTTGATAGTCTTTGGATTGACAGCATGTACGTAAGCAGCCCCATACAGGACACTTTACTTAAGGCCCCCTGGGTGGATTCCCTGTGGGTGGCCTTTCAGGACTCCGCCCGATTAAAAGCCCAACTAAAAGGGACTCAGATTGATTCGATAGAGATTCCACTTACCGTTTACGGTGGGATTTACCTGCCTGTCCGTACGGAAGACATTCAATATGTGGGCCGCCAATTTGCCTACTTTAACTTCCAGACCCAGGTGCTGGGTGATAAGTCCTGGGGGGACAGGGAAGCATTGGAAGAACATGGGAATTACGTGGACGGCATCATCTTTACCACCGATTATTACCTGAATGAAGAGGATTCGACCTATGTCCATTTCCGGAATCGGTTCCGAGTGGCCCGGGGGAAGACCCCGGGAAAGATGGAGATCATCGGATATGATGCCATGAATTTTCTCCTCACCGCCATCCAGGAGGGGTGCTGCAGCCGTGAAGATGTCAGGAAATGGTTCTCTCAAGCCCATCAGTACCAGGGTATCGGGAGGAGGGTAGTGTTGGAAGATGGGGGCCGAACTAATAAGGCGGTGGGCATCCTGCGGTTTAAGGATGGGAAAATATACCGATTGGAATAGACCTTATTTATAGTCAAGGGATGGACGAAGAGGAAAAATCCATCAACAGTTGCTGAAGCATTCCAGGTCATCAGAGTATGTCAAAAGTTGGTATGATTTTCCAAAATAATTCGACAAAGAGAGGCGGAAGGAAAAACTCTCCGCCTCTTTTTATTTTCTTGCAATTTTCTTTTAAAATAGTTATATTTTCTCCCAAAAATGGGATCTGCTGTGGGACTTCTGGAATCGGTTGTGTTGGGGTTAGTACAGGGGTTGACTGAATTTCTGCCGGTGTCAAGCTCGGGGCATCTGGTATTGGTAAAGGCGCTCTTCGGGGTAAACACCGGGGGGATTACCTTTGAAGTTTTCGTCCATTTCGGCACCTTCTTGGCAGTGGTGTCCGTCTTCTGGAAGGACATACGGAACATGTTCAAATCCCTCTGGGGTCGGCTGTTGGCTTTGCCCAAAAAAGAGGGGGGTCGTTCGACCTTCCGTAACGATTATTATTTACGGTTAGCTATATTTATCCTATGGGGCTCTATCCCGGCGGCAGTGGTGGGACTGGTCTTTGAGGATTTATTCGTGTCCATATTTTCCAATCCTCTGTTAGTGGCCATCATGTTGATGGTTACCGGGGGTGTTCTTTTCTTTACCCGGTTTTTTAAAACCCACAGAAAAGGCTTCGGCTGGGCGAACACCGGGTTCATTGGGGTAGCCCAGGCCCTGGCCATCATCCCTGGTATCTCCCGCTCGGGGACTACCATTGCTATGGGATTTTATCTGGGTATCACCCGGAAAGAGGCAGTGCGATTTTCCTTCCTGTTGGCCCTTCCCGCTATCCTCGGGGCCACCTTGCTCGAGGTGGGCCATATAGTGGAAACCCCCATCCCATCCTCCCAGATCTTAACCCTGCTGATGGGCACCGCCGCCGCATATCTGAGCGGGTATGTGGCCATTCGGGTGCTGCTGGGGGTAGTTCAGCGGGGCAGGTTGGACCGCTTCGCCTATTATTGCTGGGCCGTTGGAATCCTGGCTCTTTTTTTCCTCCGATAAAACCTCTCGTTTCGCTAAACAGGATATCAGACGTAATGAACCGGAGACCCATTATTGGCATTACCTGTAATCTGATGCCCGGGGAGGATGAACGGTCATTTTCCAGCGGAAGGGATGTTTTTTACAGTAACTTCGATTATCCCCTGGCCGTTGAGGAGGCTGGGGGGCTGCCGGTGCTGATTCCCCTATTGATTGACCGGTATCTATTGGATCAGATGGCAGGGGAGATCAACGGGCTGGTGGTCAGCGGGGGGGATGATGTGGACCCCTCCACCTATGGCGAGGAATTAATAGATCCCCGGTGGAAGAGGGATCGGCAGCGGGTGCTTTTTGAAATGGAATTGATAAAAAAATGTCTTTCTCAAAAAAAACCTATCTTGGGGATTTGTCGGGGAATGCAGGTGCTGAACGTGGCCTTTGGGGGAACCCTATTTCAAGATTTGCCCTCCCAGCGGGGGGGAGGGATTGACCATAGAATGTCCGCGGCGTTCCCCGCTAAGCGACACCTAATTTCTATACAAAAAGATACCAACCTGCGAAACATATTGGGGATGGATACCCTCGCAGTCAACAGCTTTCATCACCAGGCAATAAAGACCTTAGGGAATGGGCTGAAGGTGTCCGCCCTGGCTCCGGACGGGGTGTTGGAGGGGCTGGAAAGAAGGGGAGATCCCCTGATAATGGGGGTCCAATGGCATCCTGAAAGGATGATGGGGGAAGGGGTCCAGAAAAAGCTGTTGCGAGCCTTTGTGCAACAATGCGGCAACTCCTGAAGCCTTAACCTTAGGGCTTTTTCGTTATTGGGTTTTAAGGATTAAAGGGATAATTTAGCCCTGTTGTTGGTTTCTATGAATGCTAAATCCTTTGGGCTCTTAACATTTTTTGGTTTTTTAGGTGGTCTTTTCCTGGTCGTCGGTGCTACCTATCTGGGCGGGGTAATCTTTCTTCCCCCGGGAAAAGGAGTCGAAGAAGGCTTTCAGGTGGTGCGAGTAAAGCCGGGAATGACCGTATCTCAGACAGCTAGGATTTTGAAAGAAAAGGGGTTGGTTGAAAGCAAGGACCGGTTTATCCTTTCAGCGAAGCTGTTGGGATGGGAGGCCGACCTAAAGCCGGGGGATCATTCCATTCCCCATGGGCTTTCCCCCTATGGCGTGTTGTCCCTGCTTTTAGAGGAGGGGGCGGAGACTAAGGATATTACTTTACCTGAGGGGCTGATGGCTAGGGAGATAGCCTCACTCTTGAAGGCAGGGTTTGATGTGGATTCGGTTGAATTTATGCAACGAGTGCAGGACACCGCTTTGTGTCGGGACCTGGGGGTTAATGCCAAATCACTGGAGGGCTACCTATTCCCGGATACATACAATTTTTATCGCCACATGGTACCAGGGGGGATCATCCGCCGGATGGTGGCCCGGTTTTGGCAGGTTTTTTCCGATACCCTAATTGCTCGGGCCCAGCTCATAGGCCTTGCCGTTCACGAAGCGGTGACCCTGGCCTCCATCATTCAGGGAGAGGTGATCGTTCCCGGGGAAGGATCTTTGGTCTCAGCGGTTTACCATAACCGGCTGAAGATGGGAATGCGGCTCCAGGCCGACCCCACCATACAGTATATCCTTAAGGACGGTCCCCGGAGGCTTTTGCAGGATGACCTTTGGATTCCCTCCCCCTACAATACCTATCGTCACCGGGGGCTGCCACCGGGTCCAATTAATAACCCTGGAGAAGCAGCGCTCCGAACGGCCCTGTTCCCCGCTGATGTGGACTATCTGTATTTCGTTGCCCGGGGGGATGGCAGCCATGTTTTCAGCTGCACCAACCAGGAACACCTGCGGGCCAAACGCCGGCTCAACCGGCTGAGGAGGGAACTAAAAAGAAAGAAGTCGCAGGGGCTGATTGAGTAGGGGGGGATGGGAGGATGGATGAATTGTGTATCATCTATTAAAAGCAAGGGAGAAACAGGGGAGAAGAGGAGCAGGGGAGCAATGGTGCAGAGGGGATGGGGGGACAAGATAAGACTTCAATTTCTTTTTGTAAAACTGGAGTGCAACGGCTCTGCTGTTGCAAGTGCAAAAGTAGGAATTTTTCACTCCACGGTTTGAATTGTTAAGTTATAGAATTCCTTAAACTTTTCGATAATGGAGGGACACTAGGTAAAAATATGGTTTTCGGATCGGTCGGGCGGGTCTGTGGCACAACTCTGAAATCGCTGGTTTCCCCTTTGGCTATCTCAAAGAAAGTCCCGAAACTTCGGGACTAATAACAGTATGTTTCAACATACTTTCTTAGAGTTAGTATAGTAATTTATTCCTATGCGATAGTTCTGCAACAGGCCCGGGCGCCTGACCGATCCGTTATTAATTTCACATAGCTAAACTGATACAAGGGAAATTTAATTCGTTATGGCTTTATCGAGCGTTGAGGATATTCTGGGAAAATTGAACCCGGTTCAGCGGGAGGCGGTGGAATATAACGGAGGTCCCATCTTGATTCTGGCCGGGGCGGGCAGCGGTAAGACCCGGGTGATCACCCACAAGATCGCCTACATCATCGCCACCCGACAGGCCAAGCCATGGGAGATCCTGGCGCTGACCTTTACCAACAAGGCCGCTGGGGAGATGAAGGAACGTATCCGGACGCTGGTGGGCAAGGGGGCGGATCTGATTTGGATGGGGACCTTTCACTCCATCTTTGCCCGAATCCTGAGAAAGGAAGGGGAGCGGATCGGCCTTTCCCGGAACTTTACCATCTACGACGAAGAGGACCAGCAGGGGGTGATCAAGGGGGTGATGAAGGAACTGGACCTGTCAGCACAGGAGTTGACCCCGAGGACGGTTCGTTCCCGGATCAACCGGGCTAAGGATGCCCTATTGGGCCCAGGGGCTTATGCTGAGGGGGCCGAGGACTTCATCGCTCAACGGGTAGCCCAAATATATTCTGAGTATGAAAAACGCCTCCAGGCAGCCAACGCCTTAGACTTTGCCGACCTTCTGCTGAAGCCGGTTCGAATGTTTAGGTCCCACCCCGACTTGTTGGGGGTTTACCAAAAACAGTTTTCTGCTATCCTGGTGGACGAATACCAGGATACCAACCACGCCCAGTCCGTCCTTACGGACCTTTTAGCCGCCCGGCACCGGAACATCTGTGTGGTGGGTGACGATGACCAGTCCATCTATTCCTGGCGTGGGGCGGATGTGGGCAACATCCTCGGTTTTGAGCAGAATTACCCTAATTGCAAGATATTCCGTTTGGAACAGAACTACCGTTCTACGAAGACCATTCTGGGAGCCGCTGGGGCGGTGGTGAGCCACAATCGCCGCCGCAAGCCAAAAACGCTGTGGACGAGCCGGGGGGACGGCGAGGTGGTAACCCTGATGAAGATGCCCGACGAGCGGGAAGAGGTCCTTGGGGTCGTCCGTAAGATCGAAACCTTTATGGCGGAGGATAAGCGTCAGCCCCGGGATTTCGCCGTTCTTTATCGCACCAACGCCCAGTCACGGGGACTGGAGGAGGGGCTCAGACGGGCGGGGATTCCCTACACCATCGTGGGGGGGATCCGCTTTTACGAACGCCGAGAGATTAAGGATGTCTTAGCCTACCTCCGGGTGGTGGTCAATCCCCAGGATGATTTCTCACTATTGCGGATCATCAACGTCCCCCCCCGGGGGATTGGGGCTGTCACCCTGTCCAGGCTTAAGGAGCTGGCCCGCCAGCAAGGTTTAAGTCTATTCGGAGCTTTGAAGTTGGCCGGAGAAGAGGTATCCATCCTCCCGGAAAAAAGAAAACGATTAAAGCAACTTAACAGCGTTTTAAAGAAATATGGCTCTTCCCGAAAAAAAGTGTCCCCGGGGGAACTGGCCCGGGGCCTTCTGGATGATGTGGGCTACTGGGAATATCTGGAGCAGGATAGTACACCAAAAGGGGAGGATCGAGTCGAGAACGTGAAGGAGTTGCTGCGGGGGATGGAAGAATTTAGCACACTCCATGCGGAAGGGAACCTGGAGGCCTTTCTGGCCGAGGTCTCCTTATTGACCGATATTGATAGCTGGGATGATCGAAAGAACGGGGTGACCATGATGACCCTCCACGCTGCCAAGGGGTTGGAGTTTCCGGTGGTCTTCATCACCGGTTTAGAAGAGGGGCTTTTTCCCTTAGCCTCTAACCTGGATGATCCGGCCCAGTTGGAAGAGGAGAGGCGCCTTTTCTATGTGGGGGCCACCCGGGCCGAGGAAAGATTGCTTTTGTCCTGTGCCTTCAGGCGCAGGCGCTTCGGAGGCCAATATGGCATCCCCTCCCGCTTTATTGACGAGGTCCCCACGGAATACCTGGAGACAGAGGGAGAGGATGTCACCTGGGGGGCGGCCTTCAGCCCTGAAGATATAACCGGGACCGAAAAAACCTACCAGAGGATAGAAGACGAATATTCCATGGGGGAGGAGGGGGATTTTCGCTTGAAAGTAGGACAAACGGTTCATCATTCCCGATTCGGCCGCGGTCGCATACTAGGAAAATCGGGCTTTGGGGAGATGACCCGGCTGGTTGTGGATTTTGAAAAGAGCGGGCGTAAACGCCTTCTGCTTAAATACGCTCATCTTCAGGTTTTGTATGAGGATGAAGATAGTTAATTGTTTGGGCATTTAAAAGAGGGGCAGGGGGGCAGAGGGGGCGGGGAGGTAAGATAAAACTGTAATTTCTCTTTGTGCCCTTCGAAAGGGGGCGTTTTAACTTGACCATGGATTGCAAATTATCACACCTGAAGGTTCTTGTAGACTTAATAGGTTTTATAGTTTTGGGAAAATTTCTCTTTATTTTTTCTCCAAAGTTTCTTATAATGATAGATAGGATTAATAAAAGAGAAAAAACGGGAGTATTTTGTGTGAGGGCAAAAATATCAAATCCTGATATGGGGGCAAATTTATTCGCACAGTTTACCCCGTCAATCTCGGGGCCTGACACCCTGTGGACAAAGACCTTCGGGGGAAGTGATACTGATGTGGGACGCTCTGTCCAGCAGACCACTGATGGGGGATATATCATCACTGGATATACCAGGTCTTACGGTGCAGGTAATTATGATGTCTGGCTCATTAAACTCATGGCAGAAACAGGGATTATTGAGGAAGTTAATCCGCCCGCTCCAATGGCCTTTTCCCTTTCCCAGAACTACCCCAATCCCTTCAACCAAGCGACCACCTTCCGCTATGGTCTGCCCAGGGCCTCTAAAGTGACACTTAAGATTTACAATCTAGTTGGCGAAGAAGTTGCCACCCTTGGGGGTCAACATCAAGGGACCGGGTTTCATGAAATCCAGTGGGACGCTTCCGGGTTCTCCTCGGGCGTCTACTTCTACAGAATTGAAGCGGATGAATCTCAAACCATTAAAAAGATGGTTCTGCTGAAGTGAGCCCCGTTAACCGGTAATTTTGGAAAAAGCCAGTCTCCTTAAGTATGGGGCTGGCTTTTTCTTTTGGGGTTACCCCATAAATTTCCTTGTTTTTTTGTCTATATTATTGTATATTTATTCATTATGTTTTACTATAATTCTCGATAATTCTTGCTACCGGTGGATGTTGTCATCCGTCGGAATTCCGGGGTTTCAATATAATAGTCGAGGATGACCCGCCTGTCCCGAACCTTCGGGACGGGCAGGCAATATCCTCGACGAGCAGAAAATAACCGTTTCAACGGTTTATTGTCCGGAACATAAATGAGAAATCATCTTAAATTGATGGTTCTTCTGGCTGCTGGTTTATTGGTGGAGCCATTGCTCTGTTTAGCCCAATCCCAGGGGGAGCAGGACTTCCTGTATGCCAAACGTCTCTACCAGGATGGTATGGACGATGCCTCCGTGGAACAGCTCAGTCGCTTTCTGGTCAATTTTCCCCGCAGCGTCTGGGTTCCGGAGGCTCAATTTCTTTTAGGTGAGACCTATTTCCGATTGGGGTCGTTTGAGGATGCCCGGCGGGCCTATCAACGGCTGGCCGGGGAGCATCCCCGCTCGGAATTTGCCGATCGGGCCCTGTACAAGGTTGGCCTCTGCTTCCAGCGAATGGACCGGCTGGCCGATGGGGCCTTCGCCCTTATGCGGCTGAAGGATTTTTATCCTAACAGCGGGCTCACCTCAGGGGCCTTTCTGCTGGCGGCCACTTTCTTTGCCCAGAACGACGATCTGGAAGAAGCCGAGCGAACCCTTCGGACGATGCTGGCCGAATACCCCCAGAGCGACCAGTACTTCCGGGCCCGCATCACCCTGGGTCAATTGCTGAGACGAATGGGAAAACCCAACCAGGCCCTGCGAGAGCTGGGAAAGGTGACCGATAACTGCGAGGACCCGACCGAGGTGGCCTGGGCCCACCTGCTGAAGGCGGAAATTTTCGCCCAGGAGTGGGAGATGGACCGGGCCAGACAGGAACTGACAAAGATAAGATCCGACTTCCCAAACACCCCGTATTACCATCCGGCCACGCTAAGATTGGGGGAGCTGGCCCTGCATCAGGGGGCCTTTTCCGAGGCGGAAAAGCTGTTCGACCAGCTCACCCGAGAAACGGATCAGGATTCCCTCCGCGGTCGGGCACACGAACGGAAAGGGGATGGCTTTTATCTGCAGGGCCGCTATCGCCCGGCAGGGTTGGAATATCAAAAGGTTAAGGAAAAATCCCCCCGGGTGCACTTCAAGCTGGGGTTGGTCTATGATCAACTGGGCCAGTTTGATCGGGCGGTAATGAGCTGGGATCAGGCTGCCCGCAGGGAAAACCCATGGAAGGAATGGGCCCTTCTCCGGTTGACCGGCGGCTGTTCAGAAAAGGGGGACCGGGAACGATCCAACCAATATGGTAAGGCATACCTCAGCTCTTTTCACAATGGGGAGTCCCGGGATCGGGTCCGCTACCTGATGGGTGAAAATTTTCGGATGGCGGATCAATGGGATGCTGCCCTGAATTCCTTTCAACTCCTGCTTCAGGAGACTTCGCTCAGTTCCTTAGCCGACGATGCCGCCTTCGCCCTGGCTCAGGTCTATGAGGAAATGGGGGATGTGGACCATGCTCTGACATTTTACCTAACCGTGGTGGATAGCTTCGGCGCCGGGGAATTCCGAAAGGCCTCCGAGGATAGAGTCCGTTATTTGAAAACGTTCGTCGTAAAGAGTCCAGATTCTGGACTTAAGAATCTGAACTTATTGATCACCGAGACGGTGGAGGGGAGAGAGGGGGGAAAGCTGCTTTTTAACCTGGGAATGCTCTACTTTAAGGACCTTAAAGAGTATGAAAAGGCCATAGTCCAGTTCAAAAAATCCTTGACCTTCAGCCAGGACATTGAGACCGCCGTTGATGCCTGGTATTATCTGGCCAATTCATACCGATTGCTGGGTTTGAAAAAGGAATATGAAGGGGATCGTCGGAGGGCGCGTAAATTGAAGAAAAAGGCGGTCATCTACTACCAGGATCTGATCAAAAATTACCCCCGGAACCGGTGGTCGGCCGATGCAGCCGCCCAACTGTACGGTGTCCAGTTGGAATTAAAAGGTGGCGAGAGGGTATCTCCCTCTGTAATAGAGGGGTTGGTTCGGCCTCTAAGGGAGCTGGATAAGCGGGGGAGGTTTAGTGACCTGATCTGGTTCCGGCTGGGGGAATCCTACTTTTACCTGGGGAGGAGAACTCGCAAGGAATCGAATCGAAGGGAACATTTTCAGAACGCCGTGACCTATTTTGACAGCCTGATCGTTCAGCAACCGGGCAGTCGGTGGGGGGGGCATGCTGTCTATCAACGGGGCTTATCCCATCTGGAACTGGGGGATACGGCGGCGGCAAAAAGTGATTTTGAGGGGGTCGTTTACCATCATCCCCG
Source organism: Candidatus Zhuqueibacterota bacterium (assembly GCA_016783505.1). Classification (GTDB taxonomy): domain Bacteria; phylum BS750m-G25; class BS750m-G25; order BS750m-G25; family BS750m-G25; genus BS750m-G25. Next base: position 20,680 of record JADHWK010000028.1, read on the forward strand.
CAGCCAGTGGGTTCTTCCCAGCTATCTTGAACTGATCCGACTGGCACAATCCAATTTGGATGAACGGATTTCCTACTATAAGATTATTTCGGAAAAATTATATTACACTCCGGAAGCAAAGGAGGTCCCTCATAAATTGGCTGCCGCCTATGCGCAAGCAGGGCGCTTTCAGAAAGCGTTGGAAATTTACTTAACACTGGGGGCGGGAGAACCGGATCCGATCTGGCCGGGGGAGGGTTACAGGTTCGACTACGAGATCGCCGGCTGTTATGAGGGGATGGGGGATAGCTACCAGGCGGAAAAATATTATAAAAAGGTTTTAAGCAAGGGTCCAGGAGGTCCTCACTACCATAGTGCACTGTATACGCTGGGTGATCTCTATTATGCTGGTTACCAGCTCGAATTAGCCATTAGAATGTTTTCGGAACTTCTGGGTTCGGTACCTGAAGCCTATGTAGGTCAGAAGGCCAGGGAGAAATTGGCCGATATCCATTTTCAACTACGGGATTATTCTAAGGCCCGTGCCCTTTACAGCGAGTTGGTCCAACGGGTCTCAAATCCGGAAATCCTGCGGCACTTAAGGACACGACTCATCATCTGCCTCTACCGAACCGGCGAGTTAAAAGAGGCCAAAAAGAGGGTGAAAGCCTTTAAGAAGGATTATCCTGACACAAAAGAGGAGATGGCCGGGTTTTATCTTGAAAAGGGGATTTTTCTGGGGGAAAACAAAGAGTTCGATGAAGCGGAAAAAGCGTTTTTAACCTTAGTTAAGCATTACCCCGAGACGGATGCGGTGGCCAAAGCCAAATATCAGATCGGTCGCCTTAAGATCATGAGGAACGATCTTGAAGGGGCGGTAAGCTGGCTAAGAGACATCCCCAAGGATCATCCCCACCATTCGGTGCTGCCCGAACTTTACCTGACCCTGGGGACTCTTTACTATCGCCTTGGGGATTATCCGGGGGCGGTGAAGGCTTACAAATGGGTTGTGGAGAATGGGGGGACGGGGGAAATGGTGCCCATCGCCATGAATAATCTGATCGGAACTTACAAAGAGATGAAATACTGGGAAGCCGCTCTGGACCTGACCGAGGATTATCTGGCCCGCTTTCCGGAGTCTGAGGACGCTTTTCAGAAAAAGATGGAAATTGGGAGTCTCTACCGAAATATGAAGGACTATGACTTTGCCATTTCTACCTACCGGGACCTTTTGCCCGATGCCGGCAGCGAGGACGAAGCGGCTCTCCAATTCTACATTGGGGAATGTTACTATCATAAAGGCCAGTATGAACAGGCGGTGCTGGAGTTTTTAAAGGTGAAATACCTGGGGAAACGGACCAAGCTGGACTGGGCGGTAACCGCTCTGTATAATGCCGGGATGTCCTACGAACGTCTACACAAATACGATCAGGCGGAGCGCATCTACAATCAGATCATTGACCAGTACGGGGCCGAATCCAACTACGGCCGCGGAGCCAGGAAACGCCTTCAGGAAATGAAATCGTTGAGGGAAAAAAGGGGTAAAGATAGTCGGTTATTCCGCAATAAGAATCAGTAGTTTTACGGATTGACATGGACAACTAAAAATTGCATTTAACAAAATGCCTGTTTATTTTTCCCTTGATTATGATTCGTAAATTCAATATATTTATGATAGAATGCAAAACAGAAATATAATAACCAGGGGTTTCCAATGAAAGAGAATTCAACAATTACAAAAGTCATTTTAGAGGAAGTTAAGGGGCTTTCCGAAGAGGAAGGAAAGAAGATTTTAGATTTTATTCAAAGGTTTAAGTACAGTACAAAATTGAAAAAATCACCCCTTAAACCAAATAGACAGGATCCATTGGAGAATGTGATTGGATGCTGTGATGGTCCCACAGACCTTTCAAAGAAACATGACCTCTATATTTATGGCAACAGTTTATGATATTCATTGATACTTGGGCATGGCTGGGGATGGCTGATAAAAATGACAGTTATCACCAAAAGGCCACTGCTTTATACCGTCGACTCAAAAGTGAAGCCGTTCAATATGTGACCTCAGATTATGTGTTGGATGAGGTGATTACCGCTTTATTTCGGGCAGTTCCGTTTGAACAGGCTGTTCGATTTATTGAGGCTATCGTTAAATTGAGAGACGGTAATAAGCTCATCATAGAGCCGGTAACCCCCATTATATTTGATGATGCTTGGACATTACGTAAGAAATATCAGGATAAACCGGTTATTTCCTCCACTGATTTTACCTCCTTTTCCATCATGCGCAAGCTTAATATTAGCCGGGTTTTTACGGGGGATGTTCATTTTGAGTCGGTGAATCTGGGATTTGTATTGGAAAAATAAGTCATTGACCAATATGGGCCGAATCCAACTATGGCCGCGGGGTCAGGAAACGCCTTCAAGAAATGAAGTCTTCAAGGGAAAAAGGGGGTGAAGATAACCGGTGAGTCCGAAATAAAAATTACCAGTTTTGCGGATTGACATTAATGACGAAAAATTGTATTAAAAAAAGGCCTATTCATTCATCTTGAGTAGGCCTTTTTTTTTGGAAACTGTTAACTTAACTGTCGCTAATTTGTATATATAGGAATCTCAACTCCAAGCTCCAGATGGTTTTTGATATACTCCAGGAACACCGCAAACCGAGCAAATCTAAATAGCCTCCAAAATAACCAGCCCATAATCTCCGCAGGTAAAACCACATAAAAACTAATTATATACGGTAGACCCCCAAAAAAATTAATTTTTTTCTTGACAATATCCAAATAAATTGTTATCTTACATCGAAAGATATTACTTAAGATATGAATCTGACCCGATTAGCCTCTCAAAAAATATCCCTGTTAAACAATGATGCTTGAAAAGCTATCATTGGTTTGCCTATCAAAATATCTACCCAAGATGAGGCTTTCAAGGGTTTATTTATTATCTGCCCTTAAATCTTAACTTGATATTACGAACCCCTAACGGTTGTATTGAAACTGGATGGGGTTTCTTCTTAAAGTATTTTCTTTGAAGAGATTCTGGATATTTTCGTCTCCTCAACTTCAAAAGAGTTTCTGCCTAACCAGTTTCATCCATCTGTAAAATTAGCGAAAAAATTCTTGTTTTTCTCAGTGTAATTCATTATTACATCCAATACTGAACGTTTATTCGTGGAACATTCCTAATGGGATCAACCTGAAGGAGGTTTGTATGTATATAATTGCAATTTTGGGTGCTACAACGCTCTTGTTTTCCATATGGATAATTCAGGGAGAACTAAGATTTAATAAAGTCATTAAAAAAGATGACGGAAATAATGTTAAAAGTTTTTTAGGAGAAAGTATAATTAAGTTCATTAATAAAGCACATACGGAATTATTAGCTATGTCAGGTCCGACATGCATAAATATTTTGGAGAGAAATGCTAATTTAGTAAAAAAAGCTCTCTTGTCGAATCCGGAATTGAAAATGAAGATAATTACGAGATCAGACTCAGATTTTGAAAATTCAAACGAACTCAGTGAAATTTTCAAGCTACCCGAAATAGAAAAAAGGGTCGAAATTTTTAGATTGAAGGAAGGGATAATACCGACTCAACACTTTGTATTGATTGACAAAAAGCACCTTCTGGTTTCCAATGTTGATAAAAAAGGGGAACCGTTGATAGCATTTTCTATGTTTAGAAATAAGGCGAAAGCTAAACAGTTTCGGGATCAATTTTCCCGATTACATAAGACACTTGATTTAGTTAAACTCGAGTTCTGAATAAATATCCAAAACATGAGGGATAAATGGAAGAAGTGATTGAGAAAATTGGTTTTCAATTAAGTAATTTAATTAATTGGGTTTTGGCCGCAATAGGTGCAGTTGTAATAAACCTGAAAATCCTTACATCAAGAAGAGATGTATATTTGGAGCGGCACTTAATATTGCTATTCTGGATTGGGACATTTTTTGTCATTACCTTATTTATTTTAGGATTATATTTAATCTTCTCACACAATATAAATAATATTATGGTTTTAATTGTATGTATTCCTCTCTTTTTATTCATAATAACCTGGTTTGCTTATAAACATTATCCTATAAAGCAAGGAGAAAAAGAAGTTTCACCTAAAGATCCAGAAGAAGCCCTCCAAACAAATTAATTCCTAATGTGAAAATAGTTCTTTTAATTAATCTGTATTATATTGCAACCAAAAGTATCATTGTTTGGGTTGAAATTTAAGATTGTCGAGAGACGAAATGTATTTTACTGAATTTACAATACGTATATTATTTTTATTTTTACCGGGAATAATTACATATTTAATAATTGAATCTTTAACAGTTATTAAAGAACGGAAGGTTTTTTACTTCATTATTTATTCATTTGTTTTAGGATTTATTGCATATTTTACTTTCTATCTCGTTCTCCTTTTATCTACAGTATTTTATGACTTCTGTATTGAAAGCAAGTTTAAATTTTTTAAAGCTCTTTTAGATCCAAAGGTAAGTTTAGATATTACTGAAATATTTTTTGTTAGTATAATTGCAATAATTAATGGCTTTATTTTGTCATATATGATAAATAGAAAATCATTACATCGAACCGCACAAAGTCTTCGTATAACAAAAAAATTTGCAGAAATTGACGTTTGGGATTTATTGTTTAATTCATCTGACGATGAGATGAAATGGGTTTTAATTAGAGATATTAAAAATGATTTAATTTATGAAGGGTGGATTGAAGCTTTTTCAGATACTGTGAAAGAAAACGAGTTATTTATTAGAGACGTAATCGTATATCAAAATTCCACTGATCAAGAATTGTATAAAGTCCCAGGCCTATATTTAGCACGTAATAGAGATGAAATAACAATTGAATTTCCAGCATTACCGTTTAGCAATGGTTCAATGAGTTCTCATACTAATCAAAAAGAGGGAGTATCCTAAAATGATTAAAAAAAGACTTACCGAAGGTAAAATTGTAAAGGGAGGTAAAAATAAACCGCCTTCAACACCAAGACCTTCGCATCCCAAAAAACAAGAACGCAAAGAATAGAGAAAAAGCGCATAACAGATTTATGGTTTCGCTAACTCTTTCTTACTGAATCCAAATGCAGTTGATCCCAATAGTAGAAGTAGTTGAACAAACCAATTAAAAGATTCTCAAATAATTCATCCCGATTTTATTAAAAAGGCCTATCCATTCATCTTGAGTAGGCCTTTTGTTTTTTAAGTTTTTCTCTTGATTCTTTCCCATTAATTTTGTAATATAAAGACAAGACAAACCAATTCCTATAGATCTGATTCTGGACTGGATAGCCTCTTAAAATTACCCCTGTTAAACTACTGATCCTGGTAGGGCTATATTTGGTTAGACCCGCCCTACAAAATTAAACTAACAAATGAGGAGGTCATAATGTTATTGAAAAATGGTAAAATCTTAGGGACAGTAATGATTGCAATCTTATTTTGCAGTCTTGCTTTTGGTCAGAATAACAGACCAGCAAATGTGCCCCCGGAACAGCTCCCATCAAGGGATATTCGCCACCATATAAATTTCACACCGCAGGAGACTTTTCAAGCCTTAGACGATAGTAATACTACACTAATAGGACGGTGGGCAAATGGTCCCTGTTATGCCGTGGATGTATCGGGTAACATTGCCTATTTTGGTAATGGGGGCTATCTTGAAGTTGTGGATATTTCTAATCCGGCAAATCCCGTTGAATTAGGAAATATAGTAACTCCGTCATTAGTTAGCGGTGTTGCCGTCAGCGACAGTTATGCCTATGTGGCCGATGGGGAGGATGGTTTACGCATCATTGACGTCACCGCCCCTTCCTCCCCGCAAGAAGTGGGCTTCTTTGACACGGGTGACTATGCTAAAGGCGTTGCCTTCAGCGGCAGTTACGCCTATGTGGCCGATTGGGATGATGGTTTACGCATCATTGACGTCTCCACCCCTTCCTCTCCGCAAGAAGTGGGCTTCTTTGATACGGGTGGCGATGCTTTTGGCGTTGCCGTCAGCGGCAGTTACGCCTATGTGGCCGATGGGGGGGATGGTTTACGCATCATTGACGTCTCCACCCCTTCCTCTCCGCAAGAAGTGGGCTTCTTTGATACGGGTAGCTATGCTTATGGTGTTGCCGTCAGCGGCAGTTACGCCTATGTGGCCGATGGGTCTGCTGGTTTACGCATCATTGACGTCTCCGCCACTTCCTCTCCGCAAGAAGTGGGCTTCTTTGATACGGGTAGCATAGCTAAAGGTGTTGCCGTCAGCGGCAGTTACGCCTATGTGGCTGATGTGTTTGCTGGTTTACGCATCATTGATGTCTCCACCCCGTCCTCGCCGCAAGAGGTGGGCTTCTTTGATACGGGTGGCAGTCCTAATGACGTTGCCGTCAGCGGCAGTTACGCCTATGTGGCTGATGTGTTTGCTGGTTTACGCATCATTGATGTCTCCACCCCGTCCTCGCCGCAAGAGGTGGGCTTCTTTGATACGGGTGGCAGTGCTAATGACGTTGCCATCAGCGGCAGTTACACCTATGTGGCCGATGGGTGGGATGGTTTACGCATCATTGACGTCACCATCCCGTCCTCGCCGCAAGAAGTGGGCTTTTTTGATACGGGGTATGACGATGCTGTAGGCGTTGCGGTCAGCGACAGTTACGCCTATGTGGCCTATGGGTATGATGGTTTACGCATCATTGACGTCTCCAACCCTTCCGCTCCGGGAGAAGTGGTCTTCTTTGATACGGGTGGCTGGGCTTATGGCGTTGCGGTGAGTGTCAGTTACGCCTATGTGGCCGATGGGTCTGCTGGTTTACGCATCATCGACGTCTCCACCCCTTCCTCGCCGCAGGAAGTGGGTTTCTTTGATACGGGTGGCTCTGCTCGCGGTGTTGCCGTCAGCGGCAGTTACGCCTATGTGGCTGATGGGGAGGATGGTTTACGCATCATTGACGTCTCCACCCCTTCCTCTCCGCAAGAGGTGGGTTTCTTTGATACGGGTGGCTATGCTTTGGGCGTTGCCGTCAGCGGCAGTTACGCCTATGTGGCCGATGGGTTGGATGGCTTACGCATCATTGACGTCTCCACCTCTTCCTCGCCGCAGGAAGTGGGTTTCTTTGATACGGGTGGCTATGCTAAAGGCGTTGCCGTCAGCGGCAGTTACGCCTATGTGGCCGATGGGGAGGATGGTATGTATATTATACAGAACGATCTACTATTAGTTATTAATGAAGAGTCCAGCTATTCCCCAGAGAGTTTCTTCTTAGCTCAAAATTATCCCAATCCATTCAATCCAATCACCACCATCAAATACGGCCTTCCCAAGGAATCAAAGGTAACCCTGAAGGTATTTGACATCCTCGGGCGTGAAGTGGCCACATTGGTTGATGAACATCAAACTGCCGGTTACCACCAGATAAATTGGGATGCATCGGGTCATTCATCTGGAATTTATTTTTATCAAATTAAAGCGGGGGAGTTTCAGAAGATCCGGAAGATGATTCTTTTGAAATAAGCTCCTATTAGCCGGAAGTTTTGTAAAAAGCCAGTCCCTCTGAATTGGGGGCTGGCTTTTTCTTTGGGGGTTCACCCCAAAATTTATCCAATCTTTTCTTTGGATTCTCTGCGGAATTCTGCGTTCTCTGTGTTCAAAAAAGTTGTTGACATCCTTCATTTAAATTATTAAATTGTCTGGTGCAAAGTTTTGTCACATTTAGTTCACCACGGTCCCGAGCATTCGGGATCACAGAACTACACAGACCTCTTTTATTAATGAATAGTGTTAATCCGATAATGGAGCAATGGAGTGATGGAGAAATGGAATAATTAATACAGCATTCCAATACTCTGTCTCACGTCTGCCATCTCAAGTATTTTATCTGTCTTTGTGTCTTGGTGCCTTAGTGGCTAAATCGTTACCATTTTTCTAACATGCTGGATTTTACAATCATTGATCCCATCATCAAGCGGGCGTTGGCGGAAGACCTGGGCACTATCGGTGACCTTACAACCCAGGCCATTATTGACAAGGGGATGGGAGAAGGGAAAATTTTAGCCCGAGCATCCGGGGTGCTGGCCGGTCTGCCCGTAGCCCGAAGGGTTTTCGAAAAGGTTGATCCCCGGACCATCTTTGAGACCCGCTTTCAGGACGGGGATAGGGTGGCTCAGGAAGATACCATCGCCGTTGTGAAAGGTCCACTGCCGGGTCTGTTGACGGCTGAACGAACGGTTCTCAATTTCCTTCAGCGCCTGTCGGGCATCGCCACCCTGACGGC
>JADHWK010000007.1 GCA_016783505.1 Candidatus Zhuqueibacterota bacterium
GCCACGCTTATTCTGGCCTATGTTGCCGCAACTAAATAATTAGGATGAAAGATTATGGAAACAAAAGAGATAACCTTAACTGATTATTGGAGAGTGATCTGGAAACGGAGAAAGTTGATTGTTATCACAGTTCTATCCATTTCCTTTATAAGTGCTGGGATTAGTTTGATTTTGCCTAAGTGGTATAAGGCAACTGCGGTAATCATGCCCCCGGTAAAGGAAACAATGCCGGGATTATCGTCAATGATCTCTCAATTGCCCTTTGGGGGGTTCGGGATCGGTGGCGTTAGCGAAGAAACCGATACTTATCTGGCAATTTTAAAGAGTCGGACGGTTACAGAAAGCGTTATTAAGAAATTTAATATTATTGAAAAATACGAAGCGAAAAACATGGAAGAGGCGGTTAAATCTTTCAGGAAAAATGCCCATTTTATGGTTGAAGATGAAGGAACGATTTCTATCGGTGTTCTTGATAAAGACCAGGAGTTGGTTCCCCATATTGCTAATTTTTTTATGGAAGAGCTGGATAGAACCAATAAAAGGCTGGCTACCGAGAGAGCCAGAAACAACCGTCTTTTCATAGAAAAGAGGGTTAATGAGACCGAGGAAAAATTAGCGGAGATGGAAGACAGGGTAAGAGAATTTCAGGAGAAGTACAGTGCCATTGATATTGATACCCAGACCGAGGAGGCCATAAGGGCAGCTGCTGATTTGAAAGCCAGAATTATTACCCTGGAGGTAGAAATTGGGGTAATGGAAAAGTCGGTCAGCAAATCACATCCGGATTTATTAAGATTTAAAACTGAATTATCGGAACTGCAGAAGAAATTTAACTCAATGAGGTTTGGGGGAGAGGAAAATTCCCGTGAAGATATATTCCCTCCCTTTTCGGAGATTCCTGAAATAGGTCTGAAGTACGTAAGATTATTGAGGGACGTAGAGATCCAGAGTAAACTATTGGAGTATCTGATACCGGAGTATGAACAGGCTAAGATTCAGGAAGCTAAAGACACCCCTACAGTGCAGGTTCTGGATAGGGCTGTAAAGCCAGAGAAGAAATATAAACCGAAGAGATCAATTATTGTACTTTTTTATAGCTTTCTCAGTTTTGTTTTTATTTTAGCTTATATTCTATTTAAACCAGCTTTTGTGTCTTTTTATAAAAACCTTAAATGAACAATAGATGGATCAGGCAAGATTTACTCCAGGGGGTGTTTTAGCAAAAAACACACTGCTGAATCTCATAGGGATGTTCTTACCCCTTATTGTGGGTGTTGTAGCGATCCCTTTTGCTATAAAAGGACTGGGTACCGAAGGATTTGGCGCCTTTTCTGTTATCTGGATTATTCTAGGTTATTTTGGAATGTTAGACTTTGGCCTTTCCAAAGCGACCACAAAATTTGTGGCCGAAATTCTGGGACGAAGAGAGGTTCAGGGTCTGCCTTCAATTGTATGGACTGCAAGTATAATCAGTGTTGTGTTTGGTATCGTTGGAACGGCTATACTTTTTATAATAACTCCTTATCTAGTTGATTCACTGTTAAAGATTCCAATAAACTATATTAATCAAACAAAACTCTCATTTTATTTATCGGCTTGTGCTCTACCCATCATTCTGTTTTCCACGAGTTTGAGAGGGGTACTTGGTGCAGCTCAAAGGTTTGACTTAGTAAACCTTGTACTAATTCCCGTCAGTATATTAAGTTTTATTTACCCTGCCCTTTCTTATCCTTTTAACCTGAATCTATCCACAGTTGTTCTATTGATTATTCTTACTCGTGTCGTTGGCACCTTTTTTTATCTTCTTTTTTGTTTTAGGGTGTTTCCGATTCTTAAAACAAGACCTATTGTTGATTGGGAGATACTTAAAAAATTACTATCCTATGGTGGCTGGATAACAATAACAAGTGTCGTGAGTCCTATATTGGTTTATATGGATCGTTTTTTTATTGGATCCATACTCGCCATTTCAGCGGTAGCATTCTATTCAGCCCCGTACGAAATCATTAATCGCATTAGGATTCTCCCTATTGCCGTTATGAAGACTTTTTTCCCCGAGTTTAGCGCGTTATCTCAGCGCGATGAGAATAATCGAGTTGAAATGTTGTTCGGGCGCTCGGTTAAATATATTCTATTACCTACTGGCACAGTCGCTCTCGTATTATTCTTTTTTGCTCCTGAAATATTACAATTATGGTTAGGGACTCAATTTGCTGAAAAGGCTACAACAGTTTTCAGGATTTTGGCTCTGGGGATAGTTATTAACTCTCTGGCATTTATTCCGTTCAATCTGTTGCAAAGTGTTGGGAAGCCTGATTTACCCGCAAAATTTCATCTGTTTGAATTTCCATTCTACATCATCTTGCTTTGGCTACTTACTAAAAATTTTGGTATTAATGGTGCGGCTACAGCATGGTTCATAAGAGTCACTTTTGATTTTTTGCTCCTTTATGCAGCGACTGTAAAATATTATCCGGCAGCCATTAAAGCTTTGAGAAAAAACAGAATAGGCCTAGAGCTATTGTTTCTAACAATCCTTTTCTTTTTTCTACTCTTAACAGGGATACTAGTTGAAAGCATATTAAGCGAGGTAATCCTCCTTGTTCTATTCTTATTATTATTTGGTATTATGGTATGGTACCTTATTTTTGATAGCAAGGAGAGACAATTAATTAACTCAGGGATACGAAGATTTATCACAAGTGACACTACAGAAAGTGCAATATAAATTGTCTACCACAGAAAAAGTTTCTGATTTTGCAGTCATTATACTGAATTGGAATGGCTGGAAGGATACGCTGGAATGTTTGAATTCTCTAACGGAGAGTACTTACCAAAATTTTCAGATAATAGTTGTTGACAATGGTTCCACAGATAATTCTCTGGATATAATAAGGTCATGGGCAAGGGGGGAAATGCCTGTCGCAGTAGGTCCTTTTGATAGTTCATCAAAGATTCAAGAAAGAAATCTTGTGGAATATGATCAATCTGATATAGATGATATACATTACTCATCTAATTTAATACATAATAGTGGAAAGGAAGATGTTGTCTTAATAAAGAACAGTTCAAATTTAGGTTTTGCTGGTGGCAATAATGTTGGAATAAGATATGCGCTTAAATGTAACTTTGATAAGGTATTATTACTTAATAACGATACAACTGTTGACCCCGAATGCTTACGCACATTGGTGGAATTCCTAAATCACAATAAAGTCTATGGTGTGATTACGCCAAAAATCAAATACTACTATCATCCTAACCTAATTTGGAATTGCGGGGGGAAATTGACGATATTTGGTAGTAGGAAATACTATTATTTGAATAAGAAGGATGATAAACGCGGAGGTGGAAATAAAGAAATTACTTTTATTACCGGTTGCGCACTCATGGCGAGAGCCAGCATTTTTCAACAATATGGATTATTAAGTGAACTATTTTTTTTAGGTGAGGAGGATTATGATTTCAGTTTGCGGATGAAGAAGAACGGAGTTAGGATGGCTGCTGTACTGTCGGCGAAAGTATATCATAAAGTTGGAGCGTCTAGGGTTCTAATATTTGAACAAGATGTTCTGGCTAAAGCGTTTGTTCACCATTTAAACAGATTTATTCATTTGAAAGACTATTATCCCAGAGCTTATTGGAAGATTTGGCGTTTGGCGTCTTTGGTATATATTCTTCCAATGTTAAAGAAAAGATATAATGTGTCTTTCGCAAAACTATTAAGATATACACGGTTGCTTCTCGAAAATTCAAATTCGCTTGTCTCAGTGGACAAAGATGTCTTTATCAACGCTAAAGAGTTGTTTTAAATATGAAAGAAATTACTTTTTTGAAAAACAGAATTAAAATTCTATTTTTTACCAATGTCAATAGATGAGTAAATGGAAGACGCATTAGGCCCGATAATTCTTTTAACTTTTTGTTTATTTATAAGTTGTTGGGAGTTTAAGAGATTTAATACTTTTGTTACTCCATTTGGTGCTTTAGCGTGGCCTTATGCTATAGTCGCATTCATGATAAACTTTGGTGGGAAATATTTTGGTTTCTTTCCAGTTAGCTATGAAAATATACTATTTGTGATGATGTGTTTGGTTTTTTTTCTTATTGGAGGGCAATGGGTTATATCATTATTTAAAAACAAAAATATAGAGACTATTGATAATCATAAGACGAGTCGTGGTCTTGGAAATATTTTTGATATTTATCGTCCCCTTTTCGTTTTTCTTGGGTTGGTTTCAATTATATCTGGGATTATTCATTTCTATCAATCTATTAATGAGGTGGGGTGGTCAAATATTGGTTCTAAGGATTTTAGCACTCTTTACGGTACGGGATTCCTTGCACATTTAAAGATTTTGAGTCGGCCGTCATTTATTTTTCTTATTGGAGATTTTTTGTATCATAAACGAAAATATGTTTTCGTCCTCCTTGTTATAATGTTTTTAGTTATATTTGTTAGACAAGTTAAATATCAAATATTTGCAATTGTTTTAGGTGGATATTATTTCTGTATTCTTAATGGGTTAGTTAAATTTTCATTAAGAAAAATTGTTTTTTATGTCCTGTTAATATTCTTGGTATTTAATGCCACATATTATATTGGATTTTTAGCAGTGGGTATGGATTATGCTTTTGCTACAAAAACTCATTTAAGATCATTGAATCTCTTTTTTACTTATCTTTTTGGTGGTCCAATTGCTTTTAGTGAAATATTTATGAGCCCTGGATATCCTTTATTCAGTTTCAAAGAAATCATTGCAGTACCCATTAATATATATAAATTTCTAATTGGAAATTCTGAACTTATAGATATAATAATTCATAAGAGGGTTGCAGTTTCAAGTCAATCCGATATGTTTCATAGTTCTAATGTCTATGGTATGGTAGGTATGCTTTATATGTATTTAGGAACATATCTAACAATCATTTACATGTTTATCGCCGGTATAATTGGATATTTATTTTTGGGATTATCTTTAAAATTCAAAAAAACAATTGGTTTTCAATTAATTTATTCTTTAATCATGGCATTTTTAACAGTTGCTTTTTTTGATTTGTATTTTAATAAACTTGTTTTCTATGAAGCATCCTTTTACATGTTGACAATACCACCATTTTATTTATTAGGAAAGAACTTCATAAAATTCTCATTGTTGCAGCATAAAATAGAGACATAAAAATATTTTCAACATTGAATTATACCAATATTTGTTAATACTGACATCTTTGTTTTTCCATCTATTAGGGAGGTCTATAGTATGGTAATTGTGGAGGGTTTATATGATGGTTTGCCAGTCATTACTACAAATGTTGGTGGAATCCCCGAAATCGTCAAAGATGGGATTAATGGATACCTGGTCAAGCCTAAGGATTTTGTGTCTTCATAGCAATTAAATCGCGGTTTTGCCGTGTTAAGTAATATTATCAATAGTTGAATCATTTGGCAAGTCATGTATTTAAAAAAATTGGAGGGGGAAATGAAAACCAAAATACTAGTTATTCTATGCTTAATTCCATTTACATTAGGCTTTGCCCAGGGACAAGCAGATTATTATGGTATATATTTTAAAACCTTTCCTTGGACAATTGTCGAATATCCCGAATGGGTTGATGCAGTTGTAAGCGACTGGGGAGCTACAGGTGTTCAACTGGAGGCAGTATGGCGTATATTCGAGCCAGATCGCAGTGATCTTGAAGCTGATCCTATCTATACATGGACACAATTTGATCAATCTCTTGATACTTTAATAAACAAGGGCGTAGACATTTCATTTAGAGTAAGAATAGGTTCGCTTTTACCAGATTGGGTTGATTTTAAAATGGATGCTACCAGTGCATCCGATGGACTAAACCATGTGGGATTATTTGATAAGGAGGATTTTCACATTGGTGATAAAGGAAATCATATTTGGAAAGGCCAAGCACCATTATCAAACAATAATTCTAATCGATATTTTAATTTAACTTCGAAAAAAGGTATTGAAACTATGACACGGTTTTATGAAGATGTAGTAAAACATATTAAAGAATATTTAATTGATTCTGGACGTTATGGTTCGGATCGTAGACCTATAGAAATTATTCCTACGGTAAATCTTGTTGGTGAAATGGAATTGAATTCGGACTGGAACATGACGGGATATTCACCAATTGAAATAGATTCTTTTCGGGTTTATTTAGTGAATAAATATCTTACAATTGATAGGTTAAATTCCAGATGGTGTTCGAATTTTTCAAATTTTTCTGACATTAATTCAATAGATTCCAGTTGGCGTTGGCATGAGTATAAAAATATGTCATTTAAAGATTATACATATCCTCCTGGAAGATTAGATTGGTTAAATTTTAAATTTAAACAATCGAAAAAGATGGTAGATCGTTTTGCAAAAATTACCAAAAAATATGGATTTAAAATGGGAGTGCAACTCGGTTGCTTGCATGATTATCGCTTAGATTTTAGAGGATTCTACGACCCTACTTCTTTATTAGGACGTGCTTACGCTTTTAGACTTGCGGACATAAAAGGTTATAAAGAGGTTTTTGCATTTGGTGCAAATTATGCTCGCTCTATTTGTGAGTATTGGGATTGGAAGTGGAAGGATGGAGAAAGACGTGGGTTCACATCGGAAACAAATAATCATATGTATGGATATGTTTCCGGTGATTCTGCTGATTATGCAAGAGAACTAGCCAGTATTTGGGCGGATCAAGTAGAATCATATTATGACAGGGGCGCAGATATTCATGTAATAGCTGGTGGTTGGGGTAATTCTCAAGATCGTGAGGGCTTTTTTATAAACGGCTCATTACTTGTCAAAGACTCAACAATACAAAGCTGGTATGAAGAATTTAGGACAGTGTTACAAGAAAAAAAAGGTACAAATAGACAAACTGTAATCAATAATAAAGCTATTCATTTAAGTACAAATTGTTATTTAATCATAGCAAATAGATCATCAGAAAACATATTTTTTCTTTATAATTCTGTTAAACCAGATTCAGATTATATAGATCCATCTGCAAGTTATCAAGATGATGGTTGTGATATTGTAACAAATTATATGATAATATATGATCCAGGATATCTAAATAAATACAATAATTTTTCACTTACTAAAAGTAGCAAATATATGTCCGATGAGGTTTATCTTTCTCTGATGAGAACGGACATAGATGATAATATTGTAAATATCAGAAATGCAACCGCAATTTATGATAATGGACATGGTGAATTTAAAACAACACCGGGCTTAAGAAATGAGATTGATAAAGAAAGAATATCACCTATTCATTTAATTTGGCGTTCTCGGCGTGATCTGAAGATAAAATTTCCTGATTCAAATAGGTAAAACACAAATTGGCTTAAGCTTCTGGTGGAAAGAATTTCGGTCACTAATATGGGTATAATTAAATGAAAGTTACTTTCTTTTGCCATGTGGAAAAAAAGGCGTTAGAGGTTGTTGAATTTTACAAACAGGATATAGAAATATTGAGGGAATTGGGGCATCAATTATCCGTTGCAACAAAATGGTCTGCTATAAATTGGAGTGCAGATGTTCTGTACATTTGGTGGTGGACCTACGCATTTTTACCTATATTGATTGGTAAAATATTCAATAAGAAGACAATAATTACTGGAACCTTTAATTATTGCTGTCCAATGATGAATAGGGATTTTTTTAGGCGTAATTGGTTTGAGAGATTCTTAATAAAATTTTCGGCGAAATATGCTGGTCTCAACGTCCTTGTATCAAAACATGAATACGATGCTATGTTAAAAGATTGGAAATTAAAAAATCTCTATTACTCCCCTCACTGTGTGGATATTAAAAAGTATAAACCTAGTAATACTCGAAAAAAGGATTTGATATTTACCATTTGTTGGATAGCAGAAGAAAATCTTAAAAGAAAGTGTTTACCTGAAATTGTACAAGCTGCAAAATTATTAGTACAAAATAATTTTCAACTAAAATTCATAATTGCAGGACGAAAGGGTAATGGATTCCTAAATTTAAAAAGGATGATTGAGAAAAATAATTTATCGGACAATTTTGAAGTGATTGGTCAAATCAGTGAAGAAGAAAAAATTTCATATTTGCAAACGTGCACAATATATTTACAGCCATCTAAATATGAGGGATTTGGTTTGGCAATTGCAGAAGCTATGAGTTGTGGTGCACCTGTAATTAGCTCAGATGTTGGTGAAGTAAGAGAAGTTGTGGGGGAAGCAGGAATTATCTTAAAAGGATGTTCCCCAGAAGAAATTGCAGGGGTTATTATTGATTTATTGGGTAATGAATATAAAAGAGAACAATTAAGCAAATGGGCAAGGGAAAAAATCGTAAGAGATTTTCCCAGAATTAGAAGGAAAAAAGAGTTAGAAAAAATATTAAAATATTAGTGGCTATGAAACAAATAATTCAAAGTCTTAAAAATGGAAATTTAGAAATAGCAAATGTTCCTTTCCCCAAAGTAACCCCAGGTAATCTCCTTATTAAAACGGTTAATTCATTAATATCAACAGGCACTGAACGAATGCTTATTGAGTTTGGGAAATCGAATTTGATTGCCAAAGCCAAACAGCAACCGGACAAAGTTAAACAGGTGATTGATAAAATTAAGACTGATGGATTAATTCCGACTTTGAATGCGGTACGTTCGCGTCTGGACGAACCATTACTATTGGGTTATTGTAATGTAGGCGAGGTAATTTAAATCGGAGAGGGGGTTAGTGGGTTTAAAATTGGAGACAGAGTAATTTCAAATGGTCCCCATGCCGAATTTGTAGTCGTGCCTAAAAATTTATGTACAAAGATACCTGAAGATCTTTCCTGTAAAGAAGCGGTATTTGCTGTATTGGGAGCGATTGGATTGCGGGGTGTCAGACTAGCTCAACCGACGATTGGAGAAACATTTGTTGTTATCGGCTTAGGACTTATTGGGCAACTGACGACACAAATATTGATTGCAAACGGTTGTAAGGTTATAGGTTTTGATTTAAATCCTAAAAGGGTAAAACTATCGCAAAAATTTGGAGTAAAGGCATTTAATCTAAATGATATAGATGATCCTGTTGAAGTGGCTATGAGTTGTTCTGGAGACAAAGGCGTGGATGGTGTTTTAATAACAGCATTCACAAAAAGTAGTGAACCGATTTATCAGGCTGCTCAAATGTGCCGTAAAAGAGGAAGAATTATTCTGGTCGGTGTAACGGGATTAAAACTCACCAGGGCAGATTTTTATGAAAAAGAATTAATTTTTCAAGTGTTGTGTTCTTGCGGTCCGGGACGATATGATGAAAGTTATGAAAACAAAGGTAATGACTACCCTTTTGGATTTGTTCGATGGACAGCAAAAAGAAATTTTGATATATCTGTTTTCCCATCTATTTTAGAAAGTGAAAGTTTTGGCGTCGCCGCTGTTGAAACTCAAGCCTGTGGGATTCCTGTTGTTGTATCAAATGTTGGGGGTCTGCCCGAAGTTGTTAGGAATGGTAAAACAGGGATTGTTGTTCCTCCAAGAGACATTAATGGTTTAAAAAATGCAATTATTGATCTCATGTTAAATATAGAAAAAAGAAAAAGATATTCTATTAATTCAAGAGAACATGTTTTGCATAATTACAACTGGAAAGAAAATGCTAAAATAATGGAAGATTTATACTTGGAGTTTAACTAACTTGATGAAAGAAAATAGAAAGGACATCCTTTTTTTAACCCATTATTTTCCACCGTAGGTAAATGTCCCAGTTTCCAGAACTTATGAACATGCGAAGCGTTGGGTAAAAAAGGGTATCAAAGTAACAATTATAACCAATTTTAGATAATTCGGAAATAATTATGAACACCCAAAACGATAATAAATACCCTCTTGTATCAATACTTTTTGCAGTTAGAAACGAAAATGATTATATAAGCAATGCATTAGACAGCATAGTTCAGCAGGATTATCCAGAAGAAAGTATCGAAATTATTTGTGTCGATGGTTTTTCTGATGATGGAACTTATGAGCAGCTGATTGAGAAGATTGAAATATTTAGAAATTTGAAAGTTTTTAGGAATTCTAAGAGAATATCGGCCGCAGGTTGGAACATTGGTTTAGAGAAATCCGAGGGAAAGTATGTTTTGATTATAAGCGGTCACGCAAAACTAAGTTCCAATTATATAAGAGAATGCGTAAATATACTTCAAACATCTGATTATATCGGAGTTAGTGGACCAACAACCCCCGTCGGTTTAAATAATTTTGGAAAACTTCTTGCATTAACAATGAAAAGCCGCTTTGGGGTTGGTAATGCACAATATTTTTTATCAGGCAAAGAGAGGATAGTTGAAACCATTGTATATGGGTGCTATGTAAAAAAGGCTTTATTAGAAGTTGGAAAATTTTCTGAGGATATTAAAAGAGGCCAAGATTGGGAATTAAACTATCGATTAAGGAATCGAGGATATAAATTATTTCAAACTCCAAAAATTAGATCCAAATATTATGTTAGATCTGATTTAAAAAGTGTTTGGAAACGCCATTTTGAGGCTGGAAAGTGGAAAGTAAAGATCATCTATGATCACCCCTCGTCAATTTTACCAAGACATATTATACCGCTTTTTTTTAGTTTAGTATTGATAAGTCTACTATTTATCAGTTTTTTAAATCTAATGCTTTTTAAAATATTTTTAGGAATAATTCTGTGCTATTTTTTGGCTGCTATGGCCGTTTCTATTTCCTTCTGTTTAAAGAATTCAATTAAATCCTTATTGTTCTTTCCGGTCATTTTTTTCGCTATGCATTTTTCTTATGGACTTGGAATGATTATTGGAATAGCTCAATTATTTGTATATGGCATTTTGAAGAAAAAACAACCCATATGATTAAATCAAGTCCTAAATATTCTATAAGATTGGTTCAAGTTTGTTATCAGCAGAAATCGGAATGAACGTAGTGAATGGAGACTTCTTTTGATAAGAGTTATCGATTTTCTATCATTCCATTTTTAAATATCTACGCCCTGTTTATCATTCTTCGTTTTTTCTTATGCCCAAACAGACGATCAACTTTAAAGAAGATTGACTATTAAGAAATATCCAAATGACCTCTATCCTTGATTTCATTTCTTAATTTAAGGTTTTAAATACAAAAAGGAATTTATTTAACATGCATATTTTAGTTACAGGTAATCAGGGGTTTATTGGGTCTTTTTTGGCACAAGCGCTTCTTGAAGCTGGGCATACTATACGAGGGCTTGACATTAATAATGATGGTAAGCATTTGAATAATTTCCCAACTATTAAAGCTAATATACTCGATAAAAAAGCTGTATCAAAAGCTGTTAAAGGTGTAGAGTGCATTATTCATTTAGCTTCCGAACATAAAGATTTTGGGATTAGTAGCGAGGAATACTTCAGTGTGAATGAAAAAGGGACTCGGGTATTATTAGAATGTGCTTCTGAAGCAAGGGTCAACAAATTTATTTTTTTCAGCTCTGTAGCTGTTTATGGGGATCAGCAAGCTACCACAGAAGAAACGCCACCAAATCCTACTAATCCCTATGGGGCCTCTAAGTTAGCCGCTGAAAAGGTTATTAAATATTGGGTTTATGAAAATCCACAGAGACAAGTTGTTATTATTCGTCCAACGGTTGTTTTTGGGCCTCGTAATTTCGCCAACATTTTTAGGTTAATTAAGCAGGTTTGCGATAGGAGATTTATTTGGATTGGAAAGGGGGATAATATCAAATCAGTTGCTTATGTAGAGAATCTTGTAGCTGCAACCCTATTCCTTTTGGATAGAATGAAACCAGGTTTAGAGGTATTTAACTATTCGGATGAACCCCATATGAAGACAAGACAATTAGTCAATTTAATTGCAGAAAAAGCCGGTGTTCCTGTTACTAAGTGTATAGTACCCTTTGGTTTCGCACTATTTTTCAGCAAAATCTTCGATGCAGTAGGAAGTATAACCGGACATGATTTTCCGATAACATCTGCTCGAATAGAGAAATTTGATACACCGACCTATCATAGAGCAGAAAAAATAAAACTATGGCGATTTACCCCAATCTATTCCATTGAAAAGGGGATTGAAATAACTGTTAGTTGGTATAACGATGAATATAAACCATTGAAGAGGAAATTATTTTATTCTGAAAGCTTGGATTAGACAATATTGTCAAGACAGAAATTAATATTATTGGTAGTTGATTTCTTTACTATCAATCTGGCCTTCTTTCTTGCCTATTGGCTTAGGTTTGAGTCGGGACTTTTTCGGCTGCCCCTTCCGGTACCGCAATTCGTGATCTACGGCGGCCTTATTATCTGGGTCTATTGGCTGGTGATATTTACCTTTCGGGGACATTACCGGATCCAGCATGCGGTTTCCCGATTCGATGTATTTGTGAACGTTTTGAAAACGACCTTCATCGGCGTGCTCATACTCTTTCTCCTTACCACCGATATTTCCCATCCCATAACCCGATCTCGGTCGATCATTGCTAGCTATTGGTTATTGATGGTCTTTTGGGTTAGCCTGGGAAGGATAACATTCTATACCGTCCAGCGAAATTTGTTTAATAGGGGGATCGGCCTACGGCGGGCGGTGATCGTGGGGTGTAACGACAGGGGCAAAGACCTCTATAAAAGGCTCAAACGGTATCCGGCGTTGGGTTTTGAGATGGTGGGGTTTGTGGATAAAAAGAATCCGGCCGAGAATGGTCCGCTCTTTCTGGGCAAAATAAAGAACCTGGCCTCTATCATTGATAATTATAGGATTAATGAGGTGTTAATCGCCCTGGATTCCAAGGATCATCGGGAGATCATTCGGGTGATTTCCAGTTGTAACAGTCCCAACATAAGCCTTAAGATTATCCCCGACCTCTACGATATTATCTCCGGCCAGGCGAGGACAAACCAGATCTATGGGCTGCCGTTGATTGAGATCTTCCCCGATTTTATGCCCCCATGGGAGCAGGCAGCCAAGCGGGCCATAGATATTGTTTTTTCCCTATTTATTTTAATCATTACACTGCCCATTTCTATGATCGTTGCTATAGCTGTAAAGGCTGATTCCCGGGGGCCGATTTTCTACCGGCAGAAGCGGGTAGGAAAGGGTGGGAAGGAGTTTATAATCAATAAATTTCGATCCATGGTACACCGGGCAGAGGACCGCACCGGGGCGGTGTGGGCGGGGAAAGATGATTCCCGTATCACCCGGGTGGGACGGGTCATCCGCAGCCTGCGGGTTGATGAAATTCCCCAGTTTATCAATGTCTTAGACGGGGATATGAGTCTGGTAGGACCCCGACCTGAACGATCGGTCTTCGTCAAGAAGCTGCGAAAAAAAATTCCCCTGTATGAACGGAGGTTAAACGTGCGGCCTGGCATTACGGGCTGGGCCCAGGTGAAACACAAATATGATGAGTCCTTAGACGACGTCAGGGTGAAGCTGCGCTATGATTTCTTTTATCTCGAAAACATGTCCCTGAGGATGGATTTTAAAATTTTATTAAATACAATCTGGGTCATAATCAGTAGGAAGGGTCATTAAGCTTGTAGGGATATTGATTCTGTTGCTGTCATTGAAAGAAAAAAAACGCTGTCAACCCATTTTTGAAGAAGGCGGTGTCCGATTTGCCTATCTTTTTGGATCAATAGCGAATGGAACTTATGGCCCAAAATAAAACATTCGTTGGGGGACTTAGGAGGGTTTGCTCAGTACTTGATATCCCATCTGAAATTTAAGGGGTGCGATGAAAATACCGATGGTTGATCTGGTAGACCAGTATCAGAAAATTGAAGCCGAAATAGATGGCGCCATTAAGGGGGTTTTAAACTCCGGGGCCTTCATCCAGGGACCCCAGGTCAAGGAGCTGGAAAGGGCGGTCGCCGCATATTTGGAATGCTCCTATGGGGTCAGCTGTGCCTCGGGGACCGATGCCCTCCAGGTGGCCCTCATAGCCCTGGGGATCGGTGAGGATGATGAAGTTATTATCCCCTCCTTCACCTTTGTGGCCACCGCTGAAGTTATTGTTCTGTTAAAGGCGCGACTAGTCTTCGTGGACATTGACCCTCGCACCTATACCATTGATGTCTCCCGGATCGAAGGGGCGATAACTGGAAGGACAAAGGCGATCATTCCGGTCCATCTCTACGGACAGAGTGCGGAAATGGATGGGGTGAACACCATTGCCAGAAAATACGATCTGAAGGTTATTGAGGATGCGGCTCAAGCCATCGGGGCCACCTACAAGAGTCGGAGGGTGGGCTCGCTGGGTGACGTGGGGTGTCTGAGCTTTTTTCCATCCAAGAACCTGGGTGCCTACGGGGACGGAGGGATGCTGACTACTGGTGATGAGAATCTGGCCCAGCAGATGAAAATGATCACCCTTCATGGCTCAAATGCTAAATATCGTCACCAGATTCTGGGTGTGAACAGCAGACTGGATACCCTGCAAGCTGCCATTTTGCTGGTGAAGCTGAAATACCTGGACGGGTGGAACCAGGCCCGGGCGGAGAGGGCCGCCCGGTATTCGGCGAGGCTCAAGGACATGGATGTTGTTCTTCCGTTCGTGGAGGAACATAACGGACACGTTTTCCATCAGTATTCCATCCGGGTCAAGGATCGGGATGGGCTGAGGGGATATCTCTCTGACAAAGGGATAGCTACCGCTGTCCATTATCCCATCCCCCTGCATCTGCAGGAGGCCTTCCGGTTTTTGGGATACAAGAAGGGCGATTTTCCAGTTTCCGAACAGGTGTCAATGGAGATTCTGTCTCTGCCCATGCATCCTGATCTTAAAGAAGAACAAATTGACTTTATTGCAGATACAATCAAAGACTATCTCAAAAACTAAAAGGCTGAAGAGAGCATAAAAGGTAAAAAAGGTTTTACCCATAACAATTCAGGGGCAACATGAAAATATCGAATATCGAACAACAAATTTCGAATGTTGTTGAAAATTCCAAATCACAATTTCCAAATCACAAACAAATCCTATCCCGAATATTCGGGAACCAAATGTTCAAACCCAACCACGTTTTGGTCGTTCATACGGATGATCCGTTCTTCAGACCCGTCTGGGTAGGAGGCTACGCTCCCCGTTTGGGTCATTAAAATTTTGATCATTTGATATTATTTGCCTGCCCGGTCCGCCGTGCCCGGCTAGGGTAGAAGACTACGCTCCCAGGGGAATTTGGTGCTTCGGTCAGGCGCCCGACTGATGGAATTTGGAATTTATCCCGAACCTTCGGGATGGAGCAATTATTTTGTAGCTAATTCTTAGAATTTCCGAGACGTTTAAATATCATTAATATGGACTCCGCCCATGCTGGATCTGCACTTCATACGGAACAACCTGGAATTAGTTCGAGCGGGAATTCGAAATAAAGGGGAAAAGGACGAACTGGATCGTCTGCTGGCCCTGGATGACGAACGGAAGAATCTTTTAAGCGAGGTGGAAACCCTGAGGCATCGCCGTAATGTCGTTTCCAAACAAATCGGGGAGCTGCAAAAACAAAGACAGAATGCCGACCATTTGATTGCAGAGATGAGGATAGTATCCCAAAAGGTCAAGGATTTCGACCAAAAGTTGAGGGGGGTGGAGGAAAATCTGGAAGCGCTTATGCTCACCATTCCTAACGTTCCCCATCCCTCAACCCCGGTGGGGGATGGACCCCAGGGTAACAGCGAGGTGAGGCGCTGGGGAGAACCGAATGAGTTTGATTTCCCCGTCCTGGATCACCTGAAACTGGGGGAACGACTGGACATTCTGGACTTCAAACGGGCTTCCAAAATAGTGGGGTCGGGTTTTCCCCTTTATAAAGGATTGGGTGCCCAACTGGAGCGGGCCCTGCTGAACTTTATGCTGGACCTTCATATCCAAAAGCACGGCTATCGGGAGATCCTTCCCCCCTTTCTGGCCAACCGGCGAACGATGGTGGGCACCGGTCAACTGCCGAAGCTAGAACATGACATGTATCATGTAGAAGGGGAGGACTACTTTTTAATTCCCACCGCCGAGGTGCCCCTAACCAACCTTCATCAGGACGAGGTTTTAAGCGGGGATGACCTTCCCTTAAACTACGTGGCCTATTCCGCCTGTTTCCGTAGAGAAGCGGGCTCCTGGGGAAAGGATACCCGGGGGTTTCTGCGGGTACATCAGTTTAACAAGGTGGAATTGGTCAAGATCGTCAAGCCGGAGGATTCCTGCGATGCCCTGGAAACCCTTGTAAGGCAGGCAGAGACGGTCTGTCAGGAGTTGGAAATTCCCTATCGGGTGGTGGAGCTGTGCACCGCAGATTTGGGTTTTGCCGCTACCAAGTGTTACGACATTGAGGTGTGGTCGCCGGCTGAAGGGAGATGGCTGGAGGCTTCCTCCTGCAGCAACTTCGAGGATTTCCAGGCCCGGCGGGCCAACATCCATTTCCGGAGGGGGCCGGGGGCAAAGCTGGAATATGTTCACACCCTGAACGGATCGGCACTGGCCACCTCCCGGCTGATGGTGGCCCTGCTGGAAAACTACCAGACCGACGAGGGGACAGTGATGGTGCCCCGGGTGCTGAAGAAGTATATAGGGGTGGGAGTGATAAAATAAATCATAACGTTATATGAAATTTACATCTTGCTAAGAAAGGGAAGTTAGATGATTCCTTTTTCACAGAGGCACAGGGAAGCAATAGATAATAAGAAATTGACTGTATTTATATCTAAAAGAGTTAAGCAAAAAATAGTTTATTGTATGCAAAACTATAATATACATTATGAATTGGAACCAGAGGGTTCATTCAATCCTATAGAATGTTCAATATTTTATGACGATTTGAAACGAAGCCTTATTGAAAATTATGGGGTAGCCTCTCTTAAAGTCTATGTAGACGATGTATTTCAGGAGACAGAAGATGTTAAACAATTTATTCTTGGTACTAAACACGAGTATGTTCTTGATGCGATTGAACTATATATTACTCTTATTAGTGAACCAGATAAAGCATTAGATTTCCAAAAAGAGTGTAATCAAATATTCAAATCAGAAAATTCTCCCCTTAGAATTCTTGATGGTTTCATAATTAAATTAGATTCCGATTTTTTGGAAAGTGAAATACTAAACAAAGCATTTGAACTCCTTGAAAACAATTATTTTGAAAAGGCATGTCGGGATTTTCTCAATGCTCGAAATAAATTCACTGCTGGAGATTATTCCGGGACAATTATGGAGGCAAATAATGCGATTGAAAGTACTCTAAAGAAAGTGCTTTATAAGGATAGAGGCGAACAAGGAAATTTGAAAAAATGGTTAATGAAATCAGGTATTATTCCAGATTATTTTCAAGGATTTTGTGATCATTTTAAGGGTTTGCTGCAGGCTGCTTTTACAATAGCAAATGAATCATCACGACATGGTAAAAAGGAAATACCTGATAAAAAAAATGAAGTCGATCGTGCAGTTGCTTCATTCTTCTTACATCTGACAGGTTCATTGATTGTTTTTATTATGGAAAGGTATCAAGAAAAATTACCAGAGCCAGAGATGGAAAGGCATAAAGAAAATTTACCGGAGCCAGAGGAAGATTTGCCTTTTTGATTTGGAATGTAATTTCATTTAGCACTTTTAAAAGCTGTAGGCAAAAGAAAAAATTCTTGCTTCACAAAAAGTGACTAACTTTATTATTATCTTTTTAATCTTTGGGGGATAAACTTGCGTATTATCCTTATCGGTGCCGGCGAAGTCGGGTCTTACTTAGCTGAGGTTTTATCCCAGGAAGGCCACGACGTCACAGTGATTGAAGAAGATCATGAGAACTGTCAGCGGATCGCCAATTTGTTGGATGTGCTGGTCATCGAGGGCAGTGGGGCCAGTAGCGAAAATCTGATGAGGGCGGGGGTTAAAGACACCGACATCATCATCGCCGTTTCCGCTGTTGACGAGATCAACATCGTCGCCTGCATGATGGCCCGGGAGTTCGGGGTGGCCACCAAGATAGCCCGCATCCGCAACCTTGAGTATTCCTCGGAAGGGGCGGTGCTGCCCCTTGAGAAAATTGGTATTGATCTGGTCATTCATCCTGAGCTGGAAGCCGCCAGAGAGATCCTGAGGCTGATCAAATATTCTCAGGCCACTGACGTGTTGGAATTTGCCGGGGGAGCGGTGCAGATGGTGGGGGTTAAAGTTACCGATGATGCCCCGATCAAGGGAATGACGATGCGCGAGACGGCAGCCACCTTTCCCAAATTAACCTTTCGGACAGTGGCTATCAAACGTAATAAAAAGAGCCTCATCCCCCGGGGGGAGGATAAGTTCGAAGCGGGTGATCTGGTATATGTTATCTCCACCAAGGAATGTATCCCTGGGGTCTTCAGCATGGCCGGTCGGGCGGAAAAGGAGAGCAAGAACGTTATGATTTTAGGCGGGGGCAAGATCGGGCGTATGGTGGCCCAGGAGCTGGAAAAAGAAGGGGGTTACTTAGTCAAGCTGATCGAATCCAACCAGGAGAAATCACAATTAATCGCCGGCATGCTCAAGGATACCATGGTCATTCACGGGGACGGGCTGGACGTTGACCTCTTGGCCCAGGAAGGTATCGTTGACATGGATGTCTACATTGCCCTCACCGATGATGACGAGAGCAATATCGTATCCAGTCTGATGGCCAGCCACTTGCGAGTTCCCCGGACGATCACCTTGATCAGCAAGGGAGAATACCTGCCCATCATCAATACCATCGGCCTGGACGTGGCCGTGAACAAGCGCATCATTACCGCCGGGGTGATCCTGAAATATGTCAGGCCGGGACGCATCGCTTCCATAGCCCGAGTAAAGGGGATCAATGCTGAGATTATCGAATTTGATCTGACTGAAAAGAAGGGTCTCGTCAATGTCCCTTTAAAAGATCTTCATTTTCCCCAGGGGATGATCGTGGGGGCTATACTCCACAATGGGGTGGTGGCGGTTCCCACCGGAGATGATCGGATGAGGGGGGGTGACCGGGCCATCGTATTCGCCCTGCCGGAAGCAGTAAAAAAAGTGGAAAAGATATTTCAATAGGGATCCCTTCTCCGGTATGAACGTTAACAAAGTCCTGCACACCCTCGGGTTTCTACTCATCTTCCTCGCCCTATTTATGATCCTGCCTTTGTTCTTCTCCCTTTACTATAAAGACGGGGATCATTTTGCAATTTTGCTTTCCGCAGGAATAACAGCTACCTGCGGTTTTTTGTTATGGGCTCTCACTCCTGGGGAAAAAGAGCTTTCTGTCCGGGACAGCTTCGCTATCGTCACCTTAGGCTGGATTGCCATGGCCTGCTTCGGCACCCTGCCCTATCTCCTTTCGGGGACGTTATCCTCCTTTACCAACGCTCTGTTCGAGTCTATGTCGGGGTTTACCACCACCGGGGCTACCATCCTTCAGAATATTGAAGCTCTGCCCCACGGGGTGCTCTTCTGGCGCAGCCTCACCCACTGGATCGGGGGGATGGGCATCATCGTCCTCTCATTGGCCATCCTGCCCCTGCTGGGGGTGGGGGGGATGCAGCTCTTCCAGGCCGAGGTTCCTGGGTTGGTGATGGATAAGATCAGTCCCCGCATCCAGCAGACGGCCAAGATCCTGTGGGGGGTCTACCTGCTGTTGACTGTCCTGGAAACGGCCCTCCTGTTTTTCGGCGGGATGTCCCTTTTCGACGCCCTGTGTCATACATTCGGCACCCTGGCAACGGGGGGGTTCTCCACAAAAAATGCCTCCATCGGTCATTTTGGGAGCGCTTACATTCACTATGTTATCATTATCTTCATGCTGATAGCGGGCGCCAACTTTGCCCTTCACTACCGTGCCCTGATGGGTAACTTCAGGAGCTATCTCAAAGACCGAGAATTTAATTTCTATATAGGAATGATCGTGGCAGCCTTTTTAATTGTGACCCTCTTTAATTACCACGGACATCATTATTCCAGTCTTCCTGAGGTCATTCGAAAGTCCCTGTTTCAGGTCGTATCCATTCAGACCACCACTGGATATGTGATCGCCGATTTTGAACAATGGTCAATTCTCTGTCAGTTTTTACTGCTCACCTTGATGTTTGTGGGGGGCTGCGCTGGTTCTACGGGTGGGGCCATGAAGGTGATGCGGATTATGTTGCTCCTTCGCCACGGATTGCGGGAGCTCAAGCGGCTCATCCACCCCCGGGCTGTTCTTCCGTTACGCATCGGGGAGAAGGTCATCCCCGACGGGGCCGTGACCAATATCCTAGGTTTTTTCTTTCTCTATATGTTAATTTTTGTCCTCGCTACCCTATTGATGGCCTCGCTGGGTTTAGACCTGGTCAGTGCCATCGCCTCGGTGGCGGCCACCATCGGGAACATCGGTCCCGGTTTGGGGTCAGTGGGGCCTACGGACAACTATGCCCACATCCCGTTGCTGGGAAAATGGATTCTGCTGTCCTGTATGTTACTGGGAAGGCTTGAGATTTATACGGTGTTAATCATCTTCAGTAGTAGCTTTTGGAAGAAATAGAATGTTTTTTGGTCCCGATAAATAAAAAAAGAAAGACAAACCCTAAAAAATACTTGACTTTTTCTGAAAAATTTCCTATTTTATCTTTGAGATTAATAAATAAGATTTATTAATTTAGGAGGGTGAGAGATGAGGGGAAAGGTATTTGTTCTCGGTCTGGCGCTGACGGTTTTGATGGCCTTCTGCCTGGCTTCTGTATCCTTTGGGATTAGCAAGAAACCCAAGGAGGAAGCTCCACCGCCTGTCGAAGAAGTCTCCCCGGCGATAGAAGAACCTGCTCCGATTGAGGAGGTAAAGGAAGCAGAGGTTGTCCCCGAGGAAGAAGTTGCACCTGCTGAGACCACCGCTGTGGAGGTGGAAGAAGAAGTAGAGAAGGAAGAACCAGAGGAGGAGGGGGTAGAAAAAGAAGAGGCTCCCCCTGAAGAATAACCAAATTTTCCACCGGTTATAGGACGGAAAAAGATTTGGTCACCACTAAGAACCCACCCTACCCAGGGGTGGGTTTTTTATTTCAAAATTAACTGACTTTTTGGTTGATTATTTGGTTCCTAAACGTTAAATTAATAAAAAAGAACTGATAAGCCGATTAGGTTCGGTGGAATTGTGAAGAAGGAGTGCGGGTTATGCGGGTTTTGAAGATGCAGAAGGAAAATCTGATGGTATTCTTAGAGTCCATCCGTGGGTTTGGGGAACTCTGGGGAGTGGTGGACAAAGGGAATAGGTTTGTCTTTGATAAGTTGGATGACCTCTCCGACTATGATTTTAAACCCCGAAAGCCCATGATTCCCCCTAAGTTGTTTATGCATCC
This sequence comes from Candidatus Zhuqueibacterota bacterium, assembly GCA_016783505.1. Classification (GTDB taxonomy): domain Bacteria; phylum BS750m-G25; class BS750m-G25; order BS750m-G25; family BS750m-G25; genus BS750m-G25. The sequence goes on from JADHWK010000007.1 coordinate 21,307, forward strand.
ACCAAAATTTTCCATGTTCCGCTTCAATGAAAAGGGATATGAGGCCGAACTTGAGGAAATTCCCAACCGAGTAATCTTCGGTGTTCTCCCATGTGATATTCACGGGCTTCTAATTTTGGATAGGCTCTTTGGGGCAGAACCGCCTGATCCTTACTATATGAAGCGAAGGGAAAAAACCATCATACTGGGCCTTTCATGCGTTCCAGGTGATACCTGTTTGGCTAAAGCGACCAACACCCATGTGGTGGAAGAGGGATTTGATCTTTTCTTCAGCGATCTCGATGATTATTACTTGGTCTGGGTAGGGTCAAGTAAAGGGGATGATCTGGTGAGGGTTCAGCCTGATCTCTTCGAGGAGAAATTGGAATATAAGGATCTGGAAAAATTTATCGAATGGAAGAAGGACAGGGATTCCTGCTACCCAGTAGATTTCGATTTTACCGCTATGCCCGACATCATGGAGCTGAGCTACAACAGTCCGGTCTGGGAGAAGATCGGCGAAAAGTGCCTCGCCTGCGGCTCGTGCACCATGGTCTGTCCTACCTGCAACTGTTACGATGTGGTTGACAGGCTGGCCCTGGGAAAATTTGAGGGAATACGGGAAAGACATTGGGATTCCTGTATGTATAAGGAATATTCTATGGTGGCCGTCGGACACAATTTCAGGGAGGCCAGATCTCAGAGATTGAAGCTCTGGTATACCCATAAACTCCAGGGCTTCATCGGGCAGTTTGGAAAACCCAGCTGCGTGGGCTGTGGACGCTGTGTAGAAACCTGTCCCGTGGACATCAATGTGGTTACGGTGGCAAAGGCACTGAAGGGTGAACCAGTAGAAGCATTTTGGAATCGATAGAAAGTCCATTTTGCCAGGATTTAGTGGTAATCATCAAGTGAGAGAGTTGTCGAATTCTGTGATTCGGGGTTACTCGTTTACGGGTTTATTATAAAACGCTAAAGCGGCAACTCTGTAAAAAAGAACGATAGCAACATTTAATTTAACAGTGCCGAATTTTAGCAGCAAGAATTCGGGAATAATCAAAATAGGAAGGGTTCCAATGCGTGAAGTGGTGAAAGAAGAGAATCCTTTTATTCCAGAACCCATGAGAATTGTCAGAAGATATAATCTTATTGATGATGTCAAGCTATTTCAGGTGAGGGCCGTTGATATGGAAAGGGCCTTAACCCTGCGTTATCTTCCGGGCCAGTTCATGATGATCTCCATCGCCGGGGTGGGTGAAGCCCCCTTCTCAATTTCCTCTACCCCTTCCCGGCCGGGACTATTGGAATTCTGCATCCGGGAGGTGGGGTCGGTGACCCAGGCGTTATTCAAGTTAAAAGAAAACGCCCAGATTGGGATACGAGGCCCCTATGGAAATGGGTTTCCTATTGAAAAAATGGTGGGACACGACCTGATCATTGTGATGGGGGGATTGGGAGTAGCTCCGCTTCGCTCCCTTCTGTATTATGCCCTGGACAATAGGAATCAGTTTGGAAAGGTCTACCTGCTGTACGGGGCTAAGCGTCCCGCCGAGATGCTTTTCAGGGAAGAGTTTTTAGCCCTGAGGGAAAGGGACGATCTCGAATGTCTGTTGACAGTGGACCAGGATGACACCAGGGACTGGCCGTGTCATACGGGACTGGTGACCAGTCTTTTCCAATATGTGAAGGGAATTGATCCCCATAAAACCTACGCCGCCATCTGCGGGCCGCCAGTCATGTATAAATTCGTCATAGGCCAGTTTCTGAAATTCAATATTCCCAAACACCAAATCCTCATGAATCTGGAGCGAAGGATGAGGTGTGGTGTGGGAAAGTGCGGGCACTGCGTTATTGAGTATATCTACACATGTCTCGATGGGCCCGTCTTTTCCTATTGGGATGTCATCCACATGAAGGAGTTAATTTGACGTCTCGGAATTTCTAAAAAAGGGTTTTAAAGTAGATTAGAATGTCAGCAAATCAGTAAGAAGAAAATCAGATTATCAGTTTATCAGATTTTATCCTGTCCCCCTGGCCGTAGCCCGGCCACGGGCAGGCAAGATCGTTTCCCCCTGGCCGGGCAGGCAAGACCCTTCGGGCCGAATGTTCTGATCAACTGATCAGTCCGGCGCCTGACGGATATTCCTCCAACTGACCCACCTGCCAAGGTTTAGCGGGCAGGTATCCTGATCACTTGATATACTTATTTCCATCATTTCACCATTCCATTGTTCCAGTTGCCCCGAAGGGGGTAAGTTCACTATGGATAAAATAGGATTGTATAGTTTTACGGGCTGTGCTGGTGAGCTGCTCACCATTCTTCACTCAGAGGACGAACTCCTCGACTTCTTTGGTTGCGCCGAAGTAAAATTCTTCCTCATGGCTCAGAGTAACAATGAAGAGGTCAATCTGGACATCGCTTTGGTGGAGGGTTCCATCACCACCGACGAGCAGACCGAAAAACTCAGGGGGTTGAGAGCCCGATCCAAGACGCTGGTGGCCATGGGCATCTGTGCCTGCTTTGGGGGCATCCAGGCCATGAGACGGGGCGATGGGGGCTGGGAGAAACGTTTCAAAAAGATCTACGGTGAGGCGTTGCTTGAAGTTGACAAGCCTTTCGAGTCTCAACCCTTAGATGCCTTGATCAAGGTTGACCATTACATTCCGGGCTGTCCTATGGACAAGGGACAGTTCTTCTCCGCCCTGACGAGACTTCTCAACGGCAATCCCCCATCCCTTTACAGATTTCCGGTGTGTAATGAGTGTAAGTGGCGGGGAAACGAGTGTCTGCTCCTGAAGAACATTCCCTGCCTGGGGCCACTCACGGCTGGCGGCTGCAACGCCATATGTCCATCGTATAGCCTTCCCTGCGTTGGTTGCTGGGGTCCCGTTGAGGAGGCCAATGTGGCCTCGGAGTATCAACTCCTGCAAGAAAAAGGATTTTCAGGGGATGTAGTCACCAGAAGGATGAAAACCTTTGGTGGGGTGCGAATGGCTCAACTCATCAAAGATGTGAAAAAAGTATAAAATGAAGACGATTACCATTGATTCATTGGCCAGGGTTGAAGGCCACGGTGGGATTACGGTTGAAGTGGAAGATGGGCGGGTCAGGGGCGTCCGGGTTAACATTCACGAGGGGCCGAGATTGATCGAGGCTTTGGTGGTGGGTAAAACGCCGGAGGAGGATCTCAATATTGTCCCCAGAATCTGTGCCATATGCACGCTCTCCCATAAATATGCGGCTCTGAGGGGATTGGAGAAGGCTCTGGGCATCGAGGCCCCATGGAAGGCAAAGCTAACCCGGGATCTGATGCTTCTGGGTGAGATCATGGAGAGTCATTCACTACATATTTTCCTTCTATCTCTTCCTGATTTTCTGGGATATCCTTCAGCCATTGCCATGAGTGACCGATATGCGGAAGAAGTGAAGCGGGGTCTTGAACTAAAGCAATTTGCCCACCGCGTGATGGAGATCACCAGTGCCAGGATGATCCACGGGGAAAATCCCATCATCGGCGGCTTCGGACGGTATCCCACCGATGCTGAACTCTCAGGGATAAAGGAATCCGCTCAAGAACTCGTGGGAGAGGCCGAAAGGGGTATTGAGCTCTTGGCTTCGTTGGATTATCCCTCCTTTATGGAAGAAGAGACAGTTTTCATGGCTCTCAATCCTCCGGACGACCATTATGGCTTTGTGGGTGATGGGGTTTTGATATCCACGGGCGAGGAGAGAAGCGTCGAAGAGTACCGGGAGCTCACCCAGGAGCGGGTCGTTCCTCATTCGTTTGCCAAGCGATCAAGGTATAATGGGAGAAGTTTTACCGTTGGTGCCCTCGGCCGAATGATTCTGGTGGGGGAGAGGTTGACGGGAAGGACGGGGGAATATTTCAAGAAGCTTTATAACCAACGCTGGAAGAAAAACCCACTTTTCAATAATCTGGCCCAGGCGATTGAGATCCTCTATTGTCTTGAGAACATCCCTGAGCTCGTTGACGAGATTGTCAAACTCGAAGACCCACCTATCGCCAACCCCCCCAGGACAGACGGTGAGGCTACCGGTGCGGTAGAGGCACCCCGGGGTACCCTTTACCACCACTATAAAATAGAGGATGGGCTGATCTCAGAGGCGGATATCGTGACACCCACCGCCCAAAATCTGGACGATATCGAAAAATATATCGGGATAGCTGCTGAGAAGTTGATATCCCAGGGAGAAGGAAGTAACCTTGAACTCGGGCTTGAGATGGTGGCCAGGGCCTACGATCCCTGCATCAGCTGTTCTGCCCACCTGGTCAAAGTAGAGAGAAGGTAAAATTGAAGGGCCTTAACCGGAGCCTGAAAGAGCTCGTTGATTCCAGGTTATTTGTCCTTATAGGACTTGGTAATCCTGATCGGGGCGATGATGTGATGGGGGTTTGGGTCGCTAAAAAGCTGAAAAATCTGGCCCCGAAAAGGGTTTTCGAGGAAGATGAAGGGATTGAGGGGATAATTCTTGACATTCTAAAGAGGGGGGATGTCGGAATGATTCTCTTCCTGGATACAGTGGATTTTGGGGGCCACCCCGGGGAGCTGCGACTATTCTCTCGGGAGAACCTTTCACCCTCTATCATTTCCACCCACAAGATACCCTTAAGACCCCTGATGGAACTTCTTGGAAAAAAGGGGAAGGAGAGCTATCTTTTGGGCGTTCAGCCCCGCACCTTGGATTTTGGTTCAGAGATGTCAGATGTGGTTGAAGAAATCTCGAAAGACCTGATTTCTCATCTATCGCAGGTTATAATAGGGAAGAGAAAGAAAGAAGGGGATGGAACCTAATTTAGGTTTCAAGATAAAAGAAGTTTTTGCCTATGGATTTTTAAAACTGGTAGCGGAGATTGGAATGTGGTAATGGGTGGGTAATGAGAGTAGTTTTTTTATGCGAGGAGAACGCCTGTCGCAGTCAACTGGCTGAGGCACTGGCTAAAAGGATGTTTACTGATGTTGGGACAGAATTTGCCAGCGCCGGAACGCATCCTGCCCCAGAGGTTGACCACCGGGTCCTTAAGGTGTTGCAAGAAGAAGGGATAAACTGGCAAGGCAGGCCTCAATCCCTCGATCAGATAGGAAAACCGGACATCGTTGTCACCATGGGCTGTGACGTGGTCTGTCCCTATATTTCAGGACTGAAAACGATTGAATGGGATCTTCCGAATCCGAGGGGAAAACCAATAGAAAAATATCGGCAACTAAAACGAATTATTAAAGACAGGCTTTTGGAATTGCGGGAATTTAATTTTTAACCTATTCAGGGAAAGGAGGTGAGCAAAATGCCAAAGGTCAAGGAGGTCGGAGAGGTTTACAGATGTTACATCTGTGGCAATGTAGTGGAGGTAAAAGAGGCCGGCGGCGGCGAACTGGTCTGCTGCGGCCAGCCCCGTAGGGTGTGAAGCTACTCACGGGGCCAGCCGATGAACCTGGTTGAAAAACCAAGTTAATAAAAAGGAAAAATCCAATTAGGGTGAAAAGGAGAGGACGAGCTAACTGCCCATTAGTTCCGCCATTGATTGAAGGATGAGGGGGAATATCTATACACGTTCAGAAAATTCAAAGAAGAAGAATAACATCACCGGTGCTTTACAAAAGTTTTAAGACTTTCCAGTAGGAGCTAATATCCGTACAACCCCCGGTGATGTCTCTTTGTTTAATATATTAGAAAAAACATAAAAAGGAGGCCTCAAAATGGCGAGATTTGGAGAGGTTATCAACCCTCCGGAGAAGGAGGGCAAGGAGAAGCACGTCCCGGTCATCGAGGCCCCGGCTTCAGTGAAGGCTGGGGAAAGTTTCCAGGTCACCGTCACGGTGGGAAAGGACGTTCCCCATCCCAATACCGTCGAGCACCACATCAAGTGGATTCAGGTGTTTGTGGCATTGGAGGGCCGTCCCTATAATCCCGTTCACGTGACCACTTTTGATGTAGGTCCCACTTTCGGTGATCCGAAGGTGACTTTCCCGATGAAGTTGGAGAAAAAGGCCACTCTTTTTGCATTGGAGTACTGCAACATCCACGGCGTGTGGGAGAACTCGGTCCCTGTCGGGGTTGAATGACGGAATGATGGGGGGCGACCTGGCGTCGCCCCCTATTGCATTGATTTAATCAAGCCGACAATAAAATGGCATAGGGTGAGGAAAATCAATGGTGGCAACGAACATCCAGAGAAAACCCCCCTTAACAATCGCATTTCATTCCCAGGGAGTTTAAAGATGATAGATATTAGTACAATTGTCTCCGGCGCCGCCGGTCAGGGGATTCATACCATTGGATATATGCTTGCCAAAACGGCTTCAGAAGCCGGATATCATGTCTTTTCATGGCAAGAGTACGAATCGAGAATTCGCGGTGGATCAAATAGCTACCGGATACGAATCAGCGATAAACCTGTAAACGCCCCCCTTGGCAAGGCCGACATATTCATGTCGCTGGACAGGGAATCCAAAGCTAAACATCTGCCGTTGCTTAAAACGGATGGCATCTTGGTTGATGAGGAGGAGAGGGGCGAGAGGGTAATCACCGTACCATTTTCAGCGATAGCCCAAAGGGATTTTGGCAACAAGTTGTTCGCTAACACGGTAGCGGTCGGGGCTCTTACTGCTGTTTTGGGAATCGAGCTGGCATCGCTTAAAAAGGTGATATCCCACGAGTTCGCCGGAAAGGGTGGAGAGATAGTAAGTAAGAATCTCTCTGCGGCGGCGGAGGGATATAAGCTGGCCAAAAGAGACTGTGAGGGGAGATGCCCCTGGACACTAACGAAGAGGGAACAACGGTATTATCTAATTTCAGGAAATGAGGCTTTAGCCCTGGGCGCCTCCGCTGCCGGATGTCGCTTCATGGTTGCCTATCCCATGACCCCTTCTACGGGAATAATAACTTTTCTGTCTAAGCACAAAGATGAATTGAAGATATTCACCGAGCAGGCTGAGGATGAAATAGCAGCGGTAAACATGGCTATAGGGGCAAGTTATGCCGGTGCCAGGGCGATGACCGCTTCCTCGGGTGGTGGGTTTGCCCTGATGGTCGAAGGGATCAGCCTCGCCGGGATGACGGAGACGCCGCTGGTCATCATTCTGGCCCAAAGACCGGCCCCGGCAACCGGGCTTCCTACCCGAACGGAACAGGGCGATTTGCTTTTCGCAATTAACGCCGGTCACGGGGAGTTCCCCAAGATCGTGTTCGCTCCCTCTGATCCAAAAGACGCCTTCCATAAAATTGTCCGCGCCTTCAACTTAGCTGACAAATACCAGACACCCGCCATAATTATGACCGACCAGTTCTTAGCCGATTCATATTTCACGGTAGAGAATTTCGAGCTCGATAAAATGGTAAGTAAATCCTGTCTGGTAAATCCTGATAAGATACAAAATTACAAAAGGTTCCAACTGAACGATACCGGCATTTCGCCCCGGCTTTTTCCCGGCCAGAGCCAGCATCTGGTCTGTTGTGACAGCGATGAACATGATGAATACGGTCATATCACTGAAGATCTGGAGCTGAGGAAAAGAATGGTGGAAAAGAGGCTCAAGAAATACGAGCTTCTGAGAAAGGAGATGAGGCCACCAGAGGAATATCATATCTCCGATGCTGGGGCCATATTTGTGAGTTGGGGGTCATCGCGGAACGCCGTGCTGGAGGTAGTGGATGTGCTCAGGGAAAATGGAGCTAAGGTTGGGGCAATACATTTCACCGAACTCTGGCCCCTTCCCGAGTATGAATTTCCGCCCGAGAAGAATTACTACACGGTTGAAAGCAACGCCACCGGGCAACTGGGAAAATTACTTCGAAGTGACTATGGTGTAAAAGTGAAGGGCACAATAAATCGCTATGACGGTCTGCCGTTGGATCAGGAATATATAAGGGAGAGATTTGAAAATGGTTAAAATAGAGGCTTATCGCAGCGATGCGGAAAACCAGTGGTGTCCCGGATGCCCGAATTTCGGAATACTGGCTGCGCTGAAAAACGCTTTGGTGAACCTGGGCAAAAAACCTGAGGAGGTATGTCTGGTCTCCGGCATCGGTCAGGCGGCCAAAATGCCGCATTATTTAAAATGCAATTTCTTCAATGGACTTCATGGTAGAACCCTCCCCGTTGCCGTGGCCATCAATGTTGTGAACCCGGAGCTGATCACTATCGTGGTGACCGGAGATGGCGATTGCTACGGTGAGGGCGGAAATCATTTCCTACATAACATCCGCAGGAACCCTAATATTACCCTTATCGTACACAATAATCAGATATATGGGCTTACCAAAGGGCAGGCTTCTCCCACTACTGAGGCCGAAGATAAAACGAGGCTTCAGTTCGAAGGGGTCGAACTCGAACCATTACAGCCGCTGGCGATAGCACTTCTGCACGGATGTTCGTTCGTTGCCAGGGGATATGCCGGCGATTTTAAACATCTGAGTAATCTGTTAGTCGAAGCAATAAGTTTTAAAGGCTTCTCCTACGTGGACGTGATCCAGCCCTGTATTAGCTGGGGAACCCATTCCGTCAGTTGGTATAGGGAGAAAATTTACAAACTGCCGCAGGAGTACAATCCCCGCGATAAAGAGGAAGCGCTGAAAAAGTCAGCAGAATGGGGCGACAGAATTCCCATTGGCATAATCTACAGGGACGACAAACCACATAGGCTTTTCGGCGATTATTTCCGAAAGAACATCTTTGATGGCAAGCTAACTGAGCTCGGGTGTCCCCCGCAACGATTAATAGCTGAAATGATAGAAAGGTATAGATAAAAACGATTTGTAACATTTCAGCCACCCCCGAGGGGTCGGGGTCACTTGGCAACAAGGCACAAAGAAAAACAAATATGATAATTCTAAAATTTGGTTCTATGTCAATTCTCCCGCTAAATCCCCCCCAGCCCCCCTTTATTAAAGGGGGGAATAAGGGGGGATTTCAAATAGGGACTTTTAAAAAGGCCAAAGAATTCAGAAATAGAATTTAGTGGTTAACTGTTACAAAGATTTTAAGAAGGGCAATAAATAAGTCGTTCAATCAAAGTGAATTCTTTAGAAAGGAGGAAAAGATGGAGCCCACTCGGATACCTGAAAGAAAAGACCTTGTGACCTTCAAGGGAGAGCCCATAATCCTGCTGGGACAGGGGTTGAAAGTCGGCGATAAAGCGCCTGAGTTTCATGTCGTGGATAACGATATGAATCCAGTCAAACTTAGCGATTTTAGTGGGAAAGTGGTGCTGATCAGCGTCACCCCCTCGGTTGACACACCGGTGTGCAACCTCCAGGCGAGCCGGTTCAACCAATTGGCGACCAAGGTTTCCGAAGATGTGGTTATACTCAACGTCAGCATGGACCTGCCGTTCGCCCTGGGGAGGTGGTGCGCCGCTACGGGATCGGAACAGATTAAAACCCTGAGCGACTATCAGGAAAGGGATTTCGGGCTCAAATACGGTCTGCTTGTTAAAGAACTGAAACTTCTGGCTCGTTCAGTCTGGCTTATAGATAGTAAGGGAGTCATCCGATACATAGAACTTGTCCCGGAAATGACCCATGAACCGGACTATGATAAAGCCTTGGAGGCGTTAAAACAGGTGATTTCCTGAGAAATAGAGGAGGACCTTAATGATAAAACCATTTCAAACAAGGGAGAAAAAATGTCAACTGCTATTATTGACTTGCTTCAGAAAAGAAAGGCCTCTCGTGCCATTGAGAGCAAGGGATTGAGTGATGTGATTATTGATAAACTGATGAATGCCGCTCAACTTTCGGCATCCTGTTATAACAACCAACCGTGGCGATTTTTATTTCTAACCGAGGAATCGGCTCTGGAAAAGGGCAGAAAAGCACTGGCCGCTGGTAATAGCTGGGCTAAAAAGGCGCCTTTGCTGATCGCCGGGTTTTCAAAACCAGATTTGGATTGCCAGATACCGGATGAACGAAATTATTACTTATTCGATCTGGGTATGGCCACACAGTTAATATTATTACAGGCCACTGAACTAAATCTGGTAGCCCGGCCGATGGCGGGTTTTTCCCCAAAAGTAATAAAAAAAGAATTCAACATTCCACCCAACTACGAAGTATATGTAATGATAGCCGTTGGCTATGAAGGAAAAATAGAAGAACTCGATGAGAGATTACAGACCCTATCCAGAGCACCGAGAGAACGGAATCCTTTATCAATGAGTTTTTTCTTCAATAAGTTTGATTAATCCTGATCTTAAAGAGAAGTGGTCTATTTCAATAGCGTGTTTGTGGTTTTTCTTTCCTGGCAGGCTTACCCAAATCCCGTCCAGAAACTTCGGGACCGGGACCTCGCACTTTCAAAACCACTAAAGTTCTCGGTGGATGTTGTCCTACGGACGGGTTATCCGCCGGAGTATCCTTCAAATTGGCGTCGGGGAAGACAACTTCCCTGCCTAGCTTCTGATAGCTTAAGGAGGAAGACCGATGGAGAGATCTGATCAGCCGACATACGATAAAAAGGGGTATGATGCCTCAATCATAAGGCCCCAGATGCGGATTGAGGATTTCCAGATGAGGGGGCGGGGGATGTCTGCGGAAAGATTAAAGGCTATCAAAAAAGGACTGCTCACTTTGCATACCCTGGAGACGATGGCTGCTAATATCTATAAGTTTCAAATAAGGAAGAGGGTGGATGAACACAATCGCCAGTTAATCACTGCTATGTGTAATGAGATGACCCATCTCCAGGACTTCCAGGTCAAACTCTTTGAATACGGCTGGATGCCGGGAAAATTCAGATGGGCCTATTGGATGGTGGGTTTTACCTTTGGGTTCTTTTCACGGCTGCGGGGCACAAAGGCCATTCTCAAACTGGGCATCTGGGTGGAGACCAAAGCCGTTTACCACTACGATGATCTCCTCCGGACAATAGACTGGGACGAGGACACCCGCAAGGTTATCGAAAAGAATCAATCTGATGAACAAGGGCATATCAACCGGTGGAAAAACCTTCTCCAATCAGTAGAAGCGAAAGACAAACTTTGAAGCGAAAGAAAATTAAAAAAATAAAAAAAATACTTGACTTTGTAATAAATTTATATTATATTTAATACAAATTTAAAATCGTTACAAATTTGTAACTAATCAAAATGGAAGAATATAAAAAGATTCTTATCGCTAAGGGGATAAAACCGACGTTTCAGAGAATAAAGATCTTGGAATATCTTAGTCGGAATAGAACGCATCCCACAGTTGATATGATTTATACTGCCCTATTTAAAAAGGTTCCTACTTTATCAAAAACTACCGTGTATAACACATTGGATATATTAAGGGAAAATGGATTGGTGGATGTGCTGACGATTACTGAATCAGAAATGAGATACGAGTACTGCACTGAACCGCACCATCATTTTTTATGCAGAAGATGCGGACGCATCATTGATCTGGATGTAAAATGCCCTTATTTAGAAAAAATGAAATTCGGTGAACATAAACTTGAACAAATCCACGGCTATTTTAAAGGCATTTGTAAAGATTGTTTAGAGGAGGCACAATGAGCATTTTCTTTAATGCCGACGAGATCTTCGAAATGGCGGAACAGATCGAGAGAAACGGGGCTAGGTTCTACCGTCGGGCGGCGGAAGGGGCCCCAGATGCCCAGACCCGTGCGGTGTTATTGGAACTCGCTGACATGGAAGATGAACACGAAAAAGTCTTCGCTGCCATGAGGGCGGAGCTTTCGAAGCAGCAGTGGGGATCGGATGTGTTCGATCCCGACGGCCAGGTATCGTTGTACCTTAAGGCCATGGCGGACGGACAGGTTTTCGACCTTAAGGCAGACCCTTCCAAAGGCCTTACGGGAAAAGAGTCATTAGAAGATATTATCAGGAAGGCTATCGGGTTGGAAAAGGACTCCATCGTTTTCTACATGGGTATACAGGAGATGGTTCCGGAGGCGCTGGGGAAGGACAGGATCAACGCCATCATCAAGGAAGAGATGAGTCACATTACCGTCTTAACTGAGAAACTGGCGGCCTTTAAACAATAGTTGGGGTAGTTTAGAAATCAAATGAACAATTATTTTACAATCATTCTCACCATATTGGCTACTGTTACATCTATATCTGCTGGTGAACTACTTGTGGATTCTTTGAAATATGACGAATTATTAGCAATAGCTGAAAACACCACATTACCACAAAGTTTTAAAGCAATTCTTCGGTTACGTGAGGTTGGGGATGAAAGAGCCGTCCCAATATTAAAACAGATTCTAATCGAACACACTAACTCAACACGAATCCACAGATTTGGTGCGGCACAGGCATTATTTTGCATTGGCACTGATAAAGCACATCAAATTCTTCGGGAACACCTATTGGATGCAGAATATCCGGTTGATTTAAGTATTATGTATGGCTTTCACTGGAGAATGGAAGAATCAAAACGTGATACTTTTATAGCTCAACATCATCTTCAAAATTTATCAACGGACGTATCTTTAAAATTGGAAGTTAAAAATGGTATTTTTAACAGTAAAATTTTCACACTCATTCTTAGAAATGATTCTGAGAAGACATTGAGACTATATAAACCAAAGGTATATTTAGGTGCCTATCTTATGTTCCGATCCTCTTTAGGTCATTTTATCGAGCATATAAAAGCTATCTTATATGATGAACGTGGAAGAACTCCAGAGGGAACTTATCCAAAAATAGCCCCAGGTAAAGACTTAAAACTAAGTTGTAGTGCAAGACCTCAAACAAATAGGAAAATATATAAATATCCAGAGCCAGTATCCCTAGTGTTAGATTTTGGAGATACTATTCATCTCCTTGGAAACTCTGGTAAATTTAAAGTGTATGCCATATATTCGTATAGGAAAAGACCAAATGAGCTGTATCCAAATATTTGGACTGGAAGAGTTGTGTCAAACCCCGTTGAAATCGAAATACTCCTAGAATAAAGTCTATACTGATAATGTGAATATATAACAAAAATCAAATTAGGGGTGGTAAAGTTATCTACTGTATTTCATAATTTTATTAAAGAATAAAGGCAAAAGATGAACAAAAATTAGAAAGGAGGCAAGAAATGGAAAACTTGAAGGGCACAAGGACAGAGAAAAACCTGCTTACCGCTTTTGCCGGTGAGTCGCAGGCGCGCAACCGCTACACCTACTTTGCCAGTCAGGCGAGGAAGGATGGATTCATGCAGATTGCGGAAATCTTCGAGGAGACGGCCAATCAGGAGAAGGAGCACGCCAAAAGGCTGTTCAAGCTGCTTGAGGGGGGTGAAGTGGAGATTCAAGCCGCATTCCCAGCCGGGGTAATTGCCACCACCGCCGAAAACCTCAAGGCCGCTGCTGGTGGGGAGCACTATGAGTGGGAAGAGATGTATCCCTCGTTTGCCAGGGTTGCCCGGGAGGAGGGTTTCGAGGACATCGCCAAGGTATTTGAATCCATTGCCGTGGCCGAGAAGCAACACGAGAAGCGTTACCTCGGTCTTCTGGATAACATCGAGTCGGGAACGGTGTTCAAAAAGGACCGTGTGGTCCTGTGGCGCTGCCGAAACTGCGGTTATCTACACCAGGGTACAGAAGCTCCTGAAATCTGCCCAGCCTGCGCTCACACCCAGGCTCACTTCGAATTGCTATGTGAGAACTGGTAAAATCAAATAAAAAAACTGGTTGCTGCGTCCCTAACCGGTTAGGGGCCTAAGGAGTTGAAGTAAAAATAATTGAAGGGGAGGAAGAAATGAAGAGATTTAATTCCGTTGAGGAGATTTTAAATTACTCTATCGCTAAGGAGCAGGAATCCTCCCAATTTTATAATGATTTGGCAGGCCGGGTTGAGAGACCCGAGATGAGCCGAGTCTTTGAGGATTTCGCTCAGGAGGAGATGGGGCATAAGGCCAAGTTGCTGTCCATAAAGCAGGGGAAGCTCTTGATGCCCGCAGAGCGTAAAATACTGGATCTTAAAATAGGCGACTACCTGGTGGGTGTAGAGCCGGGGCCTGATCTGGACTATCAGCAGGTACTTGTCCTGGCGATGAAGAAGGAGAAGGAGTCCTTCAGGCTGTATACCGACCTTGCCGCCGCTACCGACGACAGCAATCTGGGCACAACCCTGCAATCACTGGCCCAGGAGGAAGCAAAGCACAAGCTGCGGTTTGAAATCGAGTACGACGACCATATTCTGGCCCAAGATTAAGATAGCTGGGATAAAAATTCCCAGGGCGGAGGACAGCCCAAAACCGATATAAAAAGTGGCACTTCTTCGTTCAAGCGATTAAAAATCGCCGGATATTAGTTTTTGAAAAGTTTACCGTGTATCAACCGAGCATTAACGGCAAGCCACTGTTTATGTCAGAATCATCACTGAAAATTTCCAGCAACAGATATGACTGAAATGTGGGGATTGCTCAATGTGAAGAAACCATTAAAAAGGTATACCAAAATTTTATTTTACAAACAAAAGGAGGCGGGGAAATGACGGAAAGATTCCAGGTGTACAAATGTGAAGTGTGTGGGAATATTGTTGAGATGTTGCACCCCGGAGCAGGGGAATTGGTCTGTTGCGGCCAGCCCATGAAACTTTTTGTGGAGAACACCACCGATGCTGTCAGGGAGAAACATGTCCCCGTATTAGAGAAGACCGAAACAGGCGTCAAGGTAAAGGTTGGGAGTGTGGCCCATCCCATGGAGGATAAGCACTACATTGAATGGATTGAGATCCTCACCGGCGATAGGGTCTACCGTAAGTTTTTAAGACCTGGGGACGCGCCAGAGGCTGCCTTCGAGATCGAATTGTACCGGGTTACCGCCCGCGCGTACTGCAACCTGCACGGGCTGTGGAAGGGATAATTGCCTTGTGTAAAAAAGTTTGCTGGATTAAACCAGTAAGTACGAGAGTTTTAGAAGGCCAACTCAGCAGGGAAGAATTAATCGGGGCAGAGTGCTAAGAGAGAGTTGAACTGAATAGGTAGGCAACATGCAGTCGAATATAATCATAGCCTTATTACTAACTGCCGGAGCCGGTCTGGCAACGACTATCGGGAGCTTGATCGGCCTGGCAGTACGTAAGCCTGGACCACGATTCATGGGGTTCACATTGGGCTTCTCGGCCGGTGTGATGGTCCTGGTCTCCTTTGTCGAACTGCTCCAGGGGAGCATCGAGTCCATCGGATTTTTATCCGCACACGGGGGGTTCTTCCTAGGCATGGTGAGCTACTTTCTCATAGATTATCTTATCCCCCACGACTACATTGATCAGCACGACCATCCCAGGGGCGAATCTGGGGAGGCCCTGATGAAGACCGGAATGCTGGTGGCTTTGGGTATTGGGATTCACAACTTTCCCGAGGGGATGGCGACTTTTGCCGGTGCGCTCAAGGACGTGCGACTTGGGATTGCCATCGCGGTGGCTATTGCTATCCATAACGTTCCCGAAGGGCTGGCCGTTTCGGCCCCGGTCTATGCTGCCACCGGCAGCCGCAGGAAAGCCTTCCTCTGGTCGTTTCTTTCGGGGGTGAGTGAGCCCGTAGGGGCAGCGTTGGCCGCTATCGTGCTGCTGCCCTTCCTGACGGCGACCGTGTTGGGCTGGTTGCTTGCCGCCGTTGCCGGTATCATGGTTGCCATCTCGATTGACGAACTTGCCCCTGCTGCTAAATCGTTCGGGAGCGAGCACACGCCGATCATGGGGGCAATAGCAGGTATGATCGTCATGGCGCTCAGTCTTTGGATATTGAAAGGGTAACCCCGGAGTTCTTCACTAATTAAATGGCACAAGATGCTAAAACATTGGCTTAATAAAAAGCCAACTGAATGAAAGGAGGATTAACCATGAAAGAAAGAGTGGAAGAAGTACTGGACAAAATACGACCCGCTTTGCAGGCGGACGGCGGCGATGTGGCTTTAGTCTCCGTTGAAGAGGGGGTTGTTAAACTGAGGCTGCAGGGGGCCTGCTTTGGCTGTCCCATGGCGCAGATTACCTTAAAACAGGGGATCGAACGAAAGTTAAAAGAAATGATCCCTGAAGTAAAAGAGGTAATGGCAGTGTGATGTTTGTCCCCAAGATTGCCGCCCGTTGAGGGTGATTACCTTTATTCAAAATAAACAAATAAATTTTCAAGAAAAAGAGAATCCGGAACTTGGAGTGATGGAGGGGTGAAGTATTAGGGATTTAATGTAATGTACCTTTTCCGCATTACCCCAGTACTCTACAACTTCCTCGAACTCTTATAATTTTGTTGGCGCAACTTTATTCAAATTAGTCAGATAAAACAGATGTATTGTTTAGGATAATTCATGAGAAAATTATGGAAGGAATAATAAATTTTGACCACGCTGCTGCCACCAGGCCTTTACATGATGTTGCAGAAAGCATGAAGCCGTACATGCTGGATGTGTTCGGAAATCCTTCCAGTATGCACAGCGAAGGACAGAGGGTAAAAGAAGCAATTGACGAAGCCAGAGAGCAGGTGGCCAGCCTAATTAACGCTTCGCCTGAGGAAATTGTATTCACCGCTTCAGGAAGTGAGTCTAACAACTTTACCCTGAAAGGAGTTGCCTTTGCTAACCGAAAGAAGGGGGATCATATTGTCGTCTCGGCAATCGAGCATTTTTCTGTGCTGCAAGCGGCAAAATCGCTGGAAAAGCTGGGCTATCAGGTCTCCCAAATTCCTGTGGATAAAGATGGGCTTGTGGACCCTGATGATGTGAAAAAGGCCATTACCGATAAAACCATTCTCGTTTCTATCATGTATGCCAATCATGAGGTTGGTACCATCGAACCCATTGAAGAGATTGCCAAGATTGTCAAAAAAAGGGGTATCCTTTTCCATTCAGATGGGGTCCAGACGGTGGGAACAATTCCAGTGGATGTCAAAAAATTGAATGTTGATTTTTTAAGTTTTGCTGCCCAAACATTTTATGGACCCAAAGGGGTTGCCGGGCTTTATATTAAAAAGGGGGCGAGAATTGACCCATTGATTGTTGGTGGGATTCAAGAAGGTGGGCGACGCGCGGGTACCGAAAACGTGATGGGCATCGTGGGCATGGGCACAGCAGCCGAGCTTGCTTCAAAAGAAGTGGCCAAAAGAATTGCCCACGTGCAGGTTTTACGTGATCTATTGATTCAGTCAATAGAGGAAAAGATTGATCATGTATGTCTACACGGGCATCGTGAATTGCGATTACCGAATAATGTTAATTTTGGATTCGAATATATTGAAGGTGAGTCCATCCTTTTACTTTTGGGAATGGAAAATATTTTAGCTTCGAGCGGATCGGCATGTACTTCGAAAGCGCTGAAGGCATCACACGTGCTATCCGCCATAGGGGTGTCACCTGAGATTGCCAATGGTTCGATACTATTTACATTGGGCATTGATAATACGGAAGCCGATGTTAATCTACTGTCGGAAAAATTACCCCGGATAGTTGATAGACTTCGGGCCATGTCGCCCTTGTATCAGAAATAGGAAATAGAACACGGATTTAGCGGATTGAACGGATTATCACGGATTAATATATGAAAGGATAAAAAACATGGATAGTCCATATAGTGAAACGGTCATGGATCATTTCATGAATCCCAGAAATGTGGGGGAAATTAAAGATGCCGATGGGGTGGGGACTATAGGGAATCCGGCCTGCGGCGATATTATGCAGATGTTCATCAAAGTCGAAAATGACGTGATTGTAGATGCAAAATTTAAGACTTTTGGCTGTGGTGCAGCAATTGCCTCCAGCAGTATGGCTACAGAATTGATAAAAGGTAAATCCATTAATGAGGTTTTGAAGGTAACCAATAAGGCTGTTACCAAGGCTCTGGGTGGCCTTCCTAAAGTAAAAAGGCATTGCTCGGTTCTAGCGGAGCAAGCACTTCAAAGCGCTCTTAATGACTATTATAAGAAAGAAGGGATTCCTTCTCCTGTTAAAATGAAATCAGAAGAGGAAATACTTGCAGAGTAAAGGAGGAGAAATCATGAATGAAAAAAATATGGTTACCATTGTCGTCTTTAGCGGTGATTTAGATAAAACGCTAGCCAGTTTTGTGATTGCCACCGGGGCGGCAGCATCCGGGATGAAAGTAAATATGTTCTTTACCTTCTGGGGATTAAAACTCATTCAGCGGGAAAAAGCGAGGCCGAAAGAATTGGATTGGATGAGAAGGATGTTTAGTTTTATGGTGAAAGCAGGACCTGAAAAACGCCCGCTATCGAAAATGAATATGTTTGGTATAGGGCCGATGATGATGAAAAAATTGATGAAAAAATCCAATGTTCCCTCACTTAAGGAGATGCTGGCAACAGCCAAGAGCCTCGGCGTCAAATTAACAGCCTGTTCCATGACGATGGGTGTTATGGGTGTAACCAAAGAAACCCTGATACCGGAGGTCAATAATGTTGCCGGGGTTGCTTCCTTTTTAGCCGATGCGAAGGATAGTCAAATTACTCTCTTCATTTGAGAGAATGATAAAATGCTAAAATCGTATTTGAAAACAATATATGAAATTGCCAGGTTTGAATATCTAGAGCGGGAAAATACAACGAATAAATTAGAACGCTATCGTCCTATCTTTCCGAACTTGAGACCTGTTCAGGCTTGAAAAGGAGCTAGAGTAAAGAAAACCAAATATACCACCAAACTTTTTACGGCTCTCTCTGAAGCCTTTAAGAGGATAAGTCAGACATTCTTGTCTGACAATAATAAGAGACCAATTATGAGAACATCTAGGGGAACAGGCAAGAATGCCTGTTATACCGATACCCGATACCGGTGTCAATTTCAATATTATTAAACCAAAGAAAACCATAGAATTTGCAAACGGGTAAGACTTTTATAAACAGAATATTCTTTAAAAGGAAATTTTAGTACGGGATTCAAATTATGGAAGCCAATGTAACTTTAGATTGCTTGGGACTTTATTGCCCTATGCCTATTATTAAGACTGCTGAAAAGATAAAAGAACTTACAATAGGCGAAATTCTTGAAGTAATCTCCGATGATGTAGGCATTGTTGAGGACATGCCCAACTGGTGTAAAATGACCGGTCAGGAATTTTTATGTATCGAAGAAGAGGGCGATGAGTTCAGGGCTTATGTTAAGAAAATTGTGTAAGTACTTATTTTGTTGACAATGGTCTCGATATCTGCCGGTTTTAAGTCGGGAGAAAGAACGGAGCCAGACTTTGGTGTAGCCCACTTTACCTTAGGGAGGAGAAGCGATGAAAAATTATGTTTGCTCGGTTTGCGGTTACGTGTATGATCCAGAAAAGGGCGACCACGACAGCGGGATTGAACCGGGAACTCCCTTCGAGGATTTACCTGAGGATTGGGTCTGCCCTGTTTGCGGTGCTGGAAAGGATCAGTTTGAGCTGGAGGAGTAGCATGAAACCGATAGAAATCAAACCCAAAATTTACTGGGTAGGGGGTCAGCTGGCAAAAATGATCCAGGAAGGATGAAATGTTTATTCTGCTTTACCAAATCCTGCAGGAATCTGTAGACTTGTGGCTGGCCATTTCCCCTTATCTGCTTTTGGGGATGTTTATCGCCGGGGTTTTGCATGCCTTTCTGGGTGAGAACTTCGTGGGACGGCATCTGGGGGACGGCGGCTTTAAATCCATCCTGAAAGCAACCCTGTTCGGCATACCCCTGCCCCTCTGCTCCTGTGGCGTTATCCCCGTAGCCGCCTCTCTAAAGAAAGAAGGGGCTAGCAAAAGCGCGGTGCTTTCCTTCTTAGTCTCCACCCCCACCACTGGAGTAGATTCTATTCTGGCCACCTATTCCTTGATGGGACCCCTGTTCGCCATATTTCGACCGCTGGCTGCCTTCGTCAGCGGGATTACCATCGGGGTTTTCAACCGGCTCTACAATCGGGAGGAAGAGAAGAAAGCAAACACGCATTCCCATTCCCCACTACCTTCGCCTTTTAAGCTAAAGGAGGTTTTCCGCTATGGATTTGTAGAACTTGCAGAAGAGATCGGGAAATGGCTGTTGGTGGGGGTGGTCGCCGGGGGTATCCTGACGGTGGCTATTCCGGAGGGTTTGTTAACCCGCTATCTTCCCTATCCCGCTCTTCAATTCTTCATCATGCTGGCTCTAGCGATTCCACTTTACGTCTGCGCTACCGGTTCTATTCCTATCGCTGCTGCCCTGATCGGTAAGGGTTTTTCCCCGGGGGCGGCGCTGGTTTTTCTAATCGCCGGCCCGGCTACCAATACGGTAACCCTATCATTTGTTTACTCCAAGCTGGGCCGACGGGCATTTTATATTTATCTGTCCATCATTATCCTAGTCTCTCTATTGATGGGTTGGATTTTTAACCTTCTGTGGCGGGGTTTGGGCGGTGATGTGGGGTTGATATCGCCCCATGGACAGGTTTTATCCCCGGGCTTTACCATAGCTGCGGGGATAGTGCTCTTGCTTCTTATCATCAGAGGATTTTTTCCAACAAGAAAGGGGAGCCAGGGGATGAAATATCAACTTCAGGTTTCTGATATGACCTGTAAGCATTGCAAGATGACTATTGAGAACGGACTGCGGAAACTTCCCGGGGTGGATCAGGTAGTGGTAGATCTGGAGCATAAAACGGTAGGAGTAGATGGCGAGGTTAGTCTGGAGGATATTAAAAAGGCGATACGGGAGGTGGGATATACCCCGGAGGGGGAATAGGAATAATGAAACTGTCTCACAGTTTAGGTTAAAAAAAAAAACAAAAAATAGGTGATTTTAAGACAAAAAATTCGTATTTTTATTCAATGATTAGGGTAATTGAAAAATGACCGAAATAAACGATAATAACTGTGTCACTTTTGAAGCAATCGAAATGGCTGATGAGGAGATACTTCATCGCTGGTTTTTAACCGATGAATTTTATCATCTTAGCAATAATGCTGGTATGTGGTTCTGGGGGGATTAATTTATCATAAAGGTTTGGTGAAGTACGTTGTTTTCAAGTAAAGTGGGTATGGGGTAAAGAGCAACCGATTAGATTCCCTCCCCCTCAATGGGGGAGGGTTTCGGTCAGGCGCCCGACTGAAGGGAGGGGAACTAATAAGATTATCGAAATGATAGGATAGAACGGGATTGACTGAATTATACAATTTATCAATAATCAATTTCAAAGTGAAAGGAGGTAAGAAATGAGTAAACAGTCGCTTGAAAGAGGTGTGGGGAAAAAGGTAGCCCTGAAAGGGATGATAAAGAGGCTGCATGAGGGGGAGAGTCCCGAGAAGATCAAAGAGGAATTTAAAGAATTGATAAAAGATACCACGCCCACTGAAATATCCCAGATTGAGGAAGAGCTTATTAAAGAGGGCATGCCAAGAGAAGAGATACACAGGCTCTGTGATGTTCACCTCGCTGTATTTAAAGAGTCGGTTGAAAAGGAGAAGACTTTAGCCCCGCCTGGACACCCTATCCATATTCTTATGGAAGAGCACAAAATCCTTCTCCAATTTGCTGATGAATTGAAAAATATTACAGCGGACATTAAGGGGGCAGGAGGTTTTGATGCTGTTGGTGAACAGATGAATCACATAAAGCACATCGCCGAGCATCTTAAGGAATCGGAGAGCCACTATGTACGGGAGGAAAACGTGCTTTTCCCTTATCTTGAGAAACACGGGATCACCCAACCCCCGGCCATGATGTGGATGGAACACGACAAGATCAGGGGGATAAAGAAGGAAATCTACAAGCTGGTTGATGCCCACAAGGACATGGGTTTTCAAGATTTTGCAGAACAACTGGGGGAAATGGCAATATCCTTGGCTGATATGCTGTCAAATCATTTTTTTAAGGAAAATAACATTCTCTTTCCAACCGCTTTAAAGGTTATATCGGAAACTGAATGGAAGGATGTAAGACATCAATTTGACGAACTCGGCTATTGCTGTTTCACCCCCGAGCAGGCCAAGGTTGCGGTTGAGAAGGCAGAGGCACCTACTTCAGAACCGGTGACAGAGGGTGTCGTTTCTTTTGAAACCGGTACCCTGTCAAAAGTGGAGATCGAAGCCGTACTTAACACTTTGCCCGTAGATATTTCCTTTGTGGATAAAGAAGACACGGTTCGTTATTTCAGCCAGACCAAAGAGAGGATCTTCCCCAGAGCAAAGGCGGTGATCGGCCGAAAGGTTCAGCAGTGTCATCCCCAAAAGAGCATCCATGTCGTCAATCAAATTCTTGACGATTTCAAGCATGGCCGCCGGGAGGTTGCTGGATTCTGGCTGCAATTAAAGGGGCGGTTCATTCACATTCGCTACTTTCCGGTTCGTGATAAAAACGGCCAATATCTTGGATGTTTGGAGGTAACTCAGGACATCACCGATATAAGAAAGCTTGAAGGCGAGAAAAGATTATTATGATGCAATGTTAATTTGTTTGTTATCTATCAAAACCGGTGAAGAACCTTTTTAAAGACTAACCCGGAGGGATGCTGATGAGTAAGGCAAAACTAACTCTCGTTTTACTATCCGCATTGGTACTTACGATATTAATCGTGGTACTTTTGGTTAGCATTTTTGAACACAAGCAGGAGGCTAAGCTGACATACTTCAAGGTGGTCGAGTTAGAGGATGGCGAGCCAGACCCCGCCGTGTGGGGCCAGAACTTCCCAAGACACTACGATGGATACACCAAGACGATGCGCACATCAGAGCTTATGAAGTACAGCTTGTATGGTCGTTACGGAGGATCCGAAGCGTTCTCCAGGCTGGATAGATATTCCGAATATCGGCGGCTCTTCGACGGATATTCCTTCTCGGTTGAGTATGGTGAAGATCGGGGGCATGTGCGGGCTTTAGAGGATATGCTGGCCACCGCCCGGCTGGGCGATAAGAAACCAGGCACCTGCATGACCTGTAAAAGCAGTCAAGTCCCCTCAATGATGCAGAAGTTGGGAATTGACGGGTTCTACGCCACACCGGTTAAGGAATTGATGGACCGGTTTAACCCCAAACACCCGATTGCCTGTGCGGATTGTCATGATGCCAAAACCATGGCTTTGCATATTTCACGCCCTGCCTTCAAAGAGGCGATGGCTCAGCGAGGAATTGACTTAGCCCAGGCTACACGCCAGGAAATGAGAACCTATGTCTGTGCCCAGTGTCATGTGGAGTATTTCTTCAGAGGGAAGGACAATTACCTGGTTTTTCCCTGGGCCAAAGGTTTGAAGCTGGAGGATCTTGAAACTTACTATGATGGGATCAATTTCAGGGAATGGGAACACGGGGAAACGAAGGCACCCCTGGTCAAAATCAATCATCCGGAGTATGAGCTTTGGTCTTCTGGAATCCATGCCCGTTCCGGGGTTGCCTGCGCCGACTGTCATATGCCCTACGAGCGGGAAGGAGCTGTCAAGATCTCCAGTCACTGGGTTCGTACGCCATTGGCGAACCTGACGAATGCCTGTGGGACCTGTCATCGCCTGCCGGAAGAGGAATTGCGGGTACGGATACTGGAAGCGCAAGATCGTACTTACAGCCTGATGAAGCGGGCAGAGGAGGCCATCCTGGATGCCCAGGGTGCCATTCGTACGGCGATGGAGAGGGGTGCCGCGGATCAGGCCCTCCAGGGGGCACGAAGACTGCATCGCAGAGCCTTTATGCGGTGGGATTCTATCAGTGCCGAGAACAGCATGGGCTTTCACAGTCCTCAGGAGGCAGTACGGATCTTGGGCGATGCCATTGATTATGGCCGTCAGGCCGAACTGGAAGCGTATAAGGCCATGGAGGGCCCGGGGCAATGATGGTGAAGGGCGCCAAGAAAACCCCGAAGGTGGCTTTGTTCCTTGGCATCGTAGTCGGTATGCTCGTGGGCCTGGGCGGCTACACCTTCTGGTATGGACGCGGTTACTCTTATTTTTCAAATGACCCGGCGGCCTGCGTGAACTGCCATGTGATGTGTGACAGCTTCAACTCCTGGGGCGTTTCCAGTCACCGTGGCGTAACCTGCAACGATTGTCATATTCCCCACAGTCCTGTTTTGAAGTACGCTGCAAAATTAGAAAATGGAATCCATCATTCCATAGCCTTCACCTTTGAAGATGTTCAGGTAATCCGAATCACCCCGAGGAATCTTCAGACTCTTCAGCAGAATTGTATCCGCTGTCATGAGCCTATGGTAAGTCTGATCCTCCAAGGGGAACAGGGGCTGGCTATTTCCTGCACCCGGTGCCACCAAGGCGCCGGACATGTGTTCTGAAAAAGTCACCCAAAAGACAAAAGATTAGGAAGACATCATGTCCAAAGTTGCTATCATAGGGGTAGGTGATGTGGGGGCTACGTTAGCCTATACCCTGCAGCTATCCGGCCTGGCAACGGAGATTGTGTTGGTTGATTTAGACAAAGAGAGGGCAGAGGGACATTCGCTTGATATGAATCATGGCCTTTTCTTTATTCCTCCGGTGAGAATATACGCCGGTGATTATCCCGACTGCAAAGGGGCAAAAGTCATCATCATCACCGCAGGTGCCCGGCAAAAGCCGGGTGAAACCCGACTGGAACTGGTTCAGCGAAATGCGGGAATATGTAAATCCATCGTTAATCAAATAACCCCTTACCTTGAGGAAAACATACTACTGGTCACCACCAATCCCGTGGACGTGATGACCTTGGTGGTGCTCAAAAGTTCGGGGCTACCCTGGGGACAGGTTTTGGGATCAGGGACTGTTTTGGATTCCGCCCGTTTCCGATATGCGCTCAGCCAGAGGTATAACGTAGATGCTAGAAACGTTCACGCCTACGTGATCGGTGAGCACGGCGACAGCGAGGTACTTCTATGGAGCTCGGTGAATATCTCCGGAATCCCGCTGGAGTCCTTCTGGAAAGGATCTAGAATAAAATACACACCGACCCCCCCCAGCCAGATTGAAGAAACAGTAAGAAAATCCGCCTATCACATCATCGAGGCCAAGGGATTTACCAACTATGGGGTCAGTCTGGCCATGTTGAGAATATTGGGGGCCATTCTCCGGGATGAGCACTCAGTTCTGACGGTCTCGACCTTCCTGAATGGGGGGTATGGACTTTACGATCTCTGTCTCAGTGTTCCCTGTATGGTCAGCGCCGATGGAATTGAACGGATAATAGAAACCCCCCTTTTGGCAGAAGAAAGTGCTGCCCTCCAGAAGTCGGCTGGAGTGCTAAAGTCTGTCATCAAAAGTCTGGGCTATTGACTTAGCATATTCCCTCAAAAAATAATTTGACAGAGAATAATTGATAGTGGGGAAATAAGGGGGGATTTCAAAGGGGGACTTGAGTGGGGGGTAATAGTAAGACATCAAAGGGGAAAATGAAGATTTTTCGATGAAGTTTCCTTTCCTCTGGTGATAGAGGCGAAGGCTGAGGAGAGCATTTTAAGGTGAAACCCTCATCCCGAAGGTTCGGGACTGACCGAGGGGTCAGGACAAGTTCAGGGCTTCGGTGAGACACCTTTCGGTCAGGCGCCCGGGTCTGTTGCAGAACTACCGCATAGGAATAAATTCCTATGCTAATCCAAATAAAGTATGTTGAAACATACTGTAATCAGTCCCGAAGTTTCGGGGCTTTCTTTGAAATAGCGTGATAATTTATTATCACGCAAATAGGAAACCAGCGATTTCAGGGTTGTGCCACAGGCCCGCCCGACCGACGCCCTAGAGAATTTTGGTGTAGATATTATGAAACAGAGGGTATTTTCGGAGGAAAAATTTATCCATATCGCTGTTCTGCTCTTGTCTTGCGTAGCGCTATCTTTGGGTCAGCCATCAAAGGAGGATGTAAATCGTGATACCGTTGCTCATATTAGACCATTTAAATTCGGGTGGATTACCGATACACATGTGGGTGCCGGATTCACTGAGGGAGGATTGCAAGGGGTTATCAGTGACATAAATGGAATGAGCGAAGAACTTGACTTTATTATTAACACCGGTGACCTCACCGAAAAGGGACTAAACGCCGAACTAACCCAATATAAAAATATTATTAGCAACTGCCACATTCCAATATGGAATATTCCCGGAAACCATGATACCAAATGGACGGAATCGGGACTGGAAAAATATAAACAGTTTTTTGGACCCGTTCATTTCTCCTTTCACCACAATGGATTTCAATTTATCGGCATTAACTCCGGTATTCCATTAAGAGGGGGTGGTGGATACTTTGATCCCGCAGAGATTGTCTGGCTGGAAAATGAGCTGGGGAGCATGGGTTCCCCCGATACGCCGGTTATCATAGCATGGCATCATCCTGGCGACTTCGGTTCCATTTCTAATTACTGGAAAATACTCGACCTTCTTAAGGACTATAATACTGCCCTGATTATGGTTGGTCACGGACATCATAATGCACAATACGATTTTGAAGGTATTGCTGGTGCTATGGGGCTTGATACCTATGGCGAGATCTCAGGGTTTAATATAGTGAGTGTCACCCCAGATGAAATAATCATCAGCACCCACCTTACCAATGATGAAACTGGTGATCCCTGGTACATCATACCGATTACAGGTCCTTCCCAAACGAAGATTTATTTCCCCAATCTGGGGGAAAATGCCCCTGTTTCCGGAACTAAAACCTTTGAGATTCAACTCAATCAACCGGCAACAAATGGCATCTGGGATATTACGTATGACGATAGGGGGGCCCAACCCCTTTCAGGAAGGGGAACATCGTGGAATTTTACCCTTAACACCGCAAATCTCGAGAATGGCTATCACACCTTGACAGTAAGTTTCACCGAACCGAGCGGTCGCAGAGTTTCCCGCACCCGGGGATTCTACGTGGAGAATGGCTATCCCCGTGCAATTTGGCGATTCCATGCCGGAGCCGGGATTATTACCGCTCCTGCATACGATGACAATCACGCCTATGTGGGTACCAGCGATGGCAGAATTATTGGTCTCAATCTAAGTGATGGTAGCCTGGCATGGGAACCGGTGCAGACCCAAGGAACTGTATTCTCTTCACCTGCTGTTTCTGATAGTATTATATATATAGGTTCTTCGGATGGTTATCTTTATGCGGTTAATGCTAGTTCCGGTTCTATCCAGTGGCGTTACGAAACAGGTAGCGCTATTCTAACTCCCCCTATAATTGCTGACTCCCTCATTTATTTTGGAAGCGGCAATAATTTTTACGCCCTTAATCTTAATACACATGAACAGGCCTGGGGACGATCTATTAATGGAATGATGGAGTGCAAGCCGGTTCTGGCTGGGGATTACGTTATTTTTACTGCATGGGACAGATCAGTCCATGCTTTAAACCGGTTTACTGGGGCATCCCAATGGAACTGGAGCCGGACCCCCAGTTTTTACTATTCACCGGGTGCGTGTTGGCCTGTTGTAGGACTCCACCGGGTATTTGTAACTGATCCTCAACGTTATACAAGTGCCATTAATCTAGAAAATGGAGAAACTATTTGGTCGCATAACTCCCCTGAGGCTTGGGAATCTGTAGGCATTTCATCGGATAAAACTCAGGTGTATATCCGATCCCTTGATGGGAATCTATACGCTTTTTCTGCCGCAGAACCCTCTATGCAACAAATTTGGTCGGCTCCTGTCGGTTACGGATGGGATTCTATTCCCTCCATGCCTGTTGAGAAAAACGGCAGTGTTTTTACCGGAAGCAAGAAGGGGTTCGTAACGTCTGTGGACTCAAAGGATGGGCAGGTTTCCTGGAGGTATTGGACAGCCCACGCTTATGTGGCAACGGTAACCCCGCTGGATGAGGATCGAGTGCTGGTAACTGCACTGGATGGAACTGTAATCCTCATATCTGGTGACCCGGCATTAGGAGTTGAAGAATAAAGAAGGGGTCTACTATGCCTTTGACCCTGGAGGAATACGCCGCATCTCTGGAAGACAGGATCAGACCACGTCTGCCCCATATTACCCCTCCAGAGGATATTAAAGCCAAGCTAACCGCCTTACCCAATATGAAAGCTGTGTTGTGGGATGTGTACGGAACGTTAATGGCGGTAGATACCGGGGATTTGGGGGAAACCCTGAAGCTGAAGCACAAGTTAATTCAGGCGTTTGAATTAACAATCCAAGAGTTTAACCTTAAGGACACCCTTCTAAAGCTTACCGAGAATCCGGCGGAATATCTTTTAAACCGGTATGTCCGGTTGATAGAGGAGGATCATCAGCGGGAGAGGGAAAGGGGAGTCCAGTTCCCCGAGGTGAAGATCGAAGCCATCTGGCAAGGGATTATTCGGGAGTTACAGACGGCGGGATATACCTATGATGGGGCGGCCTACGGGCCCCTGCCGGATTTTTCCATAAAGATGGCCTACTTCTTCGATTACGTATTCCATGGTAAACGGTTTTACCCCGGAGTAAAAGAAACCCTGATCTCTCTCAAAAACCGTGGCCATAAGCAGGGGTTGATCTCCAACGCCCAGTTTTATACCCCCATTCAACTCGATCGCCTGCTTGCTGCCGGGACCTCCGATAAAGAGGCTGGCTTCCGTTTTCTATTCGACCGAGAATTAATCTGTTTTTCCTACCTGTTGGGGGTAGCCAAACCGAACCCCCTCATCTTTGAGAAGGCCGCCCTCACCCTCAGGAAATACAATATTGACCCAGTGGAGACGGCTTATGTGGGCAATGATGTGTTCAATGACCTTTTGCCCGCCCATAAGCAGGGGTTTAAAACGGTCCTCTTCGCCGGGGATGGAACGACCCTGAAGTTACGGAAGGACCATCCCTCGTGCCGGGATTTTATCCCGGATGCGATCATCAACAAAATTCCCCAAATTAAAGAGATTTTGGTTTTTTCCGGACTTTAGTGGATAGAAATCAATTCCTGTCAGTCAGGCGCCTGACTGATCCTATTTTTCCTTTAGTAATTCCAATGAATTGGAATGGGCAATCCAAATTTAGAAGATTTCTCTTGATTTTTAGTAAATTTTATGTGATATTTAGTGATAGAAAAAGGGGGACACAAAGCGTTGAAAACAATTTATAGCATTGTCAACGTTCTGCTATTTTGTGGAACAACCCTTGCTGATATCATTCATGTTCCTGGCGATCAACTCACGATTCAAGCCGGGATTGATTCCGCTGCTGTAGGTGATACCGTGTTGGTGGATACGGGGCGGTATGTGGAACACATCAACTTTAATGGTAATGATATAGTTATCGGGTCACTGTTTCTGATTACTGGCGATACTTCCTACATTACTCAGACGGTGATTGATGGAGATAGTAGTGGAAGTGTGGTGACGTTTGAGAATGGTGAAGATTCCACAGCGGTGTTAAGTGGTTTTACCATTACCAATGGACAAGGTGGAGGCTCTTGGCCACATTACACTGCTGGTGGAATTACATGTAAATATTCTTCCAGCCCAAGTTTGGTGAATGTAACGGTGAGTGGGAATACGACATTTTGAGAAATGTCTGGAAGTGGAACTGGCGGTGAGATTATCTGCTAGGCTAATTCCAATCCCACATTGACCAATGTGATCATTATCAGGAATTATGCTAATTACGGTGGCGGGATTTTATGTTGGAATAACTCCGGTCTGAGTTTGGTGAATACCATTCTCTGGAACGATTCGCCGCAGGAAATTTGTTTCAGCGAACAGGCTGCTTCGAATTCTATTACCATTGCCTATTCTGATGTGCAGGGCGGTGAAGCAGGAGTTGTGACTAACAACAACGGCACCGTGAACTGGCTGGAAGGGAATATTGATGCCGATCCCCTGTTTGCAGATCCTGATAATGGCGATTTTCACCTTCAAGAAGGCTCCCCTTGCATTTTAGATAAAAGGAGATAATAATATGTCATCTGATAAGCTTCAAGCAATCATTTCTGAATATCAAATGTTGAGAGAAGAGATCCAGCGGAGATCTACAGATCAGATGCATTGTGTTGTAGCTTCTGTTCTCTCAATCGGAGTTTTAATATCTCTCATTGCACAAAATCCCACTAAATATTCACCCGTTCTTATTGTAATTCCATGGATTTTAGCGGTTTTTGGAATAATTTGGTTGGATTGTAACTGCAGTATTTTCTTGCTAGGACAATATATAAGAGATGAAATTGAAGGGAAAAAATTACCTGCATTGTTGGAATCTTCTGAGATTAACTGGATAGGATGGCAACATTATATTTATAAAAAACGTGAAAAGTGGAAATTTCCATCATATATCGTATTTATTTTGCCATTCTTCTATTTTGTTATACCTTCCATCGTTTGTGTAATTGCTTATATAATTCTACGCTTATATGGTATTATTACGATGCCAAAAACAATTGAATGGTGCTTTTTAGCAATTGGCATAATCTTTATTATAATATTATTATATAGTTGGTACAAATCATATGAAACCACAAAGGGAAGATAAAATAAAAAAGGTGATATAGAACAAATAGAGAGTTATGTCAAATGAGAGCAGCACGGCACAGGCGCATGACACAGCATAAAAGGTTCGTGCCTGATGGCAGTCACCTAAATTTTTGCTTCGTAAAAACTTCTTTTATGCTGGATCTATAAAAAGGTAAAAGTCAAGAGAAAAAAATCCCTCTACGCCCTGCCCGTAGGGTCATGGAATTAGTGTCATCTCGAAATTAGTCGGGATAGGGCTCTGAAACAAAGCAAAGATTTCCGGCTCTTTGATAATCTTTTCAGGGGGAATGCTGCGAACAGATTGGGTTTTGCCAAGTCGACTGACCGTATATGTTACGAAGGGGTGTCATTCCCGCTTGCGCAGGATGACCATCAATCTATTCAACCTGCCGGAACGGTCTTGGGAACTAAACGGTTATCGTATGTATACGGTCGGCCCGAACCCGATAATAAACGTTAGAACGTGCCTCTTTCAGCCGTTATTCGCGCTGTTGTTCGTGATCCAGGCCGGCTTGATTTTAGTTCCCCGATACAGTTCATTGTTTCGCAGCATAAAGTACACGGCCTTAGCTAGTTTTCTGGCAGTGGCCACAATAGCCTTGCCGTGTCCTTTAGTGGCCTTTTTATACTCGTAATAGGCCTTCAGTCCCGGATCTTTTCGAATGGCAACGAGGGCAGCCTCAATAAATGCCGTTCTCAGATACTTATTGGACTGTTTATTGATTTTTCCTTGATAGAGCTTATCTGCTGATCCCCGGGTGTTGACAGCCAATCCGGCGTATCGGAGAAGGCTCAATTCGTGGGAATCGATGGACCTTTACAATCTCGGCGATGATTGTCGAAGCATGTACTACTCCAACCCCGTCAATCGAGTTCAGAAGCGGATAGAAGGGGTGGTTAAGGATACGGTTTTTGATCATCTCATAGAGTTCGTCGATGAAAATGGAGAAGGTCTCGATGAGGTTAAGCTGCTTGGCGATGATCTTTCTGATGGGCTCGGGGAAATTCTGAGCTTCGATCCAGCGGATACCCTTGGAACCGAACACATATTTGTAGAGTCCTTGAAAATTGTACTTATCCAAGTAGGCACGGATGGTGTTTTTGAGGCTGGTGCGTAGGGTCACTAGCCGATATCGCTGGCGGTTGAGTTCCCGGAGGTGCCGGTACCAAATGTCAGGCACGTAACAGGTTGCAACCATTCCGGCTCTTGAAAGTTGAGCCAGCATAGCCGAGTCGTACTTGTCATTCTTAGCATGAACCGTTGCAATGGCTCGATTTAGAAAGGGGTTAGCCATTGTGAAGGGGATTCTCTTGAGATTGAGATAATCAGCGAGCCAGAAGTAGTTTCGAGTAGCCTCGAAGGTCACATGGATGGGTTCAGCGAAGGAATCGAATAAGACATCCAGTTCCTCGGGCCGATTGGGGATCTGATGGGTTCCCAGTTTTTTGCCGTCAGAATCGACTACAGAAAGAACAGAGTTCTTTTTGTGCAGATCCAGACCGATTTGATATTGAATTGAAGAATCCATGTTGACCTCCTTTTGAGACTTGAGTTTATAACTAAGATACAAAATATTCTCTTTCGAGACTACCTTTTTATAATATAAACTTTTTACGACATTCATAAATAGAAAACCCAAGGGGGGTGAGAGGATCATGAAAAGGTTATTAATCGTTTCAAACAGGTTGCCAATTACTGTCGAAAAAAGGAAGGGTAATTTACTTTTTCGGCAGAGCACAGGAGGCCTGGCTACGGGACTAAGGTCATTCTATAGATCATATGACAGCATATGGATAGGATGGTCTGGAATTACATTAGATAAAATTAGTACCGAAGAAAAGAAGAGTATTGAAACAAAACTGATGTCTGAGTTTAACTGTTACCCGATTTTTCTCTCGCAAAATAACATTGAAAAGCACTACCATGGTTTTTGCAACAAAACTATCTGGCCCCTTTTCCACAGTTTCACCCAATATGCAGTTTACGAAAAGGGTTTATGGGAGTCTTACAGGCAGGCAAATAAACTTTTTTTTGATGCAATTATAGAAAAATCTGAGCCAGATGATATTATCTGGATACATGATTATCATTTAATGCTTCTTCCCAAACTTTTAAGAGAAAAATTATCGAATGCTTCAATAGGTTTTTTCCTCCATATACCCTTCCCAACCTTTGAAATATTTCGCCTACTTCCATGGCGTAAGGAAATTTTAGAAGGACTCTTAGGAGCAGATGTTATAGGTTTTCACACCTATGATTATGCACGACATTTCCTCAGTAGTGTGCAGCGTTTGTTAGGATACGAATACAGTTGGGGTCAAATTACTGCCTATGATCGTATAATAAATACAGATGTATTTCCAATGGGAATAGACTATCAACTATTTTCAAAAGCTGCTCAGGATCCAGGAGTACAAAAAGAGGTGACGAAGTTTCGTAAAAAACTTAGCGATCGTAAAATAATTTTATCAATAGACCGCCTAGACTATACAAAAGGGATACCCCAACGCTTAGAGGTTTTCGACAACTTTTTGAAAAAAAACCCAGAGTATAAGGAGAAGGTGAGTCTTATTTTGGTTGCAGTTCCTTCACGCACACAGGTAGAACATTATAAGTTACTGAAAAAACAGGTAGATGAACTTATCGGCAAGATTAATGGAGAACATGGAACGATTGGGTGGGTTCCCGTCCTGTATCTCTACCGCTCTCTACCCTTTTCCAGCCTTGCTGCTTTGTACAGTATTGCTGATATTGCCATTGTCACCCCTCTAAGAGATGGTATGAATCTCATAGCAAAAGAATATATCGCAACTAAGGCAGATGGAAAAGGGGTCTTGATATTAAGTGAAATGGCTGGAGCATCAAATGAGTTGGGTGAGGCAATCATAGTAAACCCTAACAACAGCAATGAGATGCTAGAGGCATTAGAAAAAGCCCTGATGATGCCGGAAAAGAAACAGATAGAACACAATAAGCCAATGCAAGAACGCCTCAAACGGTATAGTGTGGTGAGATGGGCAGAAGAGTTTATAGATAGATTGCTATACACCAAAAAACTTCAGAGTGAGATGTATACGAAGATGCTAACTTATGAAGTCAGATGGAAATTGGTTAGCGATTATCGTAAAAGCAAGAGGCGGCTTTTACTATTTGATTATGATGGAACTCTTGTCCCTTTTTTTGGTAAACCTGAAGAGGCAAAACCCAGCAATGAGATTTTAAAATTACTCAAAAAACTCGCTGAAGATCAAAAAAATGAAGTGGTTCTCATAAGTGGACGTGACAAAGATACTTTAGAATCTTGGTTTGGCAACTTAAATCTGAGTCTTGTGGCTGAATATGGTGTGTGGCTAAAAGAATCTGTCCGTCCGCCAGGCGGGAAAGAGTGGGAATTAATAGAACCCCTGACTTCCGATTGGAAGGAAAAGATACGACCAATCCTTGAACTGCATGTAGATAGAACCCCTGGTTCTTTTATTGAAGAGAAAAATTTTTCCCTTGCCTGGCACTATCGAAAAGCCGATCTAGGATTAAGTTTAATGAGGGCAAGGGAGTTAATGGATAATCTCATAAATCTCACAGCCAATCTTAACCTTGAGGTTCTGGAGGGGAACAAAGTAATTGAAGTAAAGAATGCTGGTATAAACAAGAGCCGGGTTACGTTAAGATGGATTTCAAAGAAAAGTTGGGACTTTATCTTGGCGGTCGGTGACGATTGGACTGATGAAGATATTTTTGCTGTGTTACCGGATGAAGCTTATTCATTAAAAGTTGGTTTAACCCCTACGAAGGCAAAGTTCAATCTTAATTCAGTAATGGATGTAAGATTATTACTAAAAGATCTGGGGAGGTGACAAAATGCATAGTTTGGAAGATTATTATGAAATTGTAGGTGATAGGGTTATATCTGAGATACACAAGAGGGCGAGAAGGCTTTTTGGAAAGCATATATTACACGTTAATTCTACATATCAGGGCGGCGGTGTTGCCGAAATGCTGGCATCCCTTGTGCCTCTCATGAATGACGTAGGGATTGACACCGGCTGGAGAATATTCCATGGAAACCCTGATTTTTTTACAATCACCAAAAAATTTCACAACGCACTTCAGGGCGATAAGATTAATTTGTCCGAGATAAAAAAACGCTTGTATTTCCTGGCCAATGAAGATTTTTCTGTCTATACACACTTAGATCACGATTATATAATCATCCACGATCCACAACCCCTACCTTTAATAAAATATTATAAGAAAGGTCAGCCATGGATTTGGCGGTGCCATGTAGATTTATCGCATCCCAATAAAGAACTATGGGAATTTCTTACAAGGTTCATTCTTAAGTATGACATGATTATTATTTCAAACGAAAAATATAAGAGAGAAGGCCTACCGGTAGAACAAAGGATTATTTATCCTGTTATCGATCCTCTATCTCCTAAAAATATGGAAATATCCGACACAACGATTTCAAAATATCTTAAAAAGTTTGGTGTTCCTACAGATAAACCGATCATAACTCAGATATCGAGATTTGATAAGTGGAAAGATCCGGTAGGTGTAACAGAAGCATTTAAAATTGTTAAGAAACATGTAGATTGTAGATTAGTATTATGTGGAAGTATGGCCACCGATGACCCAGAAGGCTACCAGATTTATGAGAAGGTAAAAAGAAAGGTTGAAAAATTTATTGCCAATAACGATGTAATTCTTATAACTACCGAGAACAACATTCTTGTAAACGCTTTACAGCGCAGTTCTGCAGTAATAATACAAAAGTCTATAAGGGAGGGCTTCGGGCTTACGGTAACTGAGGCGCTTTGGAAGGCAAGACCTGTCGTGGCTTCAAATGTAGGGGGGATTCCTCTTCAAATAAAGGATGGAGAAAATGGATTTTTGCTTGATCCTTACAACACAAAAGGTTTTGCTCAGATGATTGTTCAAATATTGCAAAATCCCAGACTGGCAGAGAAGATGGGTAAAGAAGGTAAGGAAATTGTCAGGAAAGAATTTCTCATAACAAGGCTTTTGTCAGACTATTTAGATTTATTTAATGATATGGAAAAATGAACGACGTATAACAGTGGATAAGAGAGGAATCAAAGATTTCTCTAAATTGTCTTCTCTAACCTCTTTTATTCACAACCCGTTATATGAAATTGCGGTTCTTTAAATGCTTTTCAAAGGTAGTGGGGTTAAATAAGTAGAAGAGGCAAGCAAGAAATTTATGATATTTTACTCCCACCTCTCTTCTACTGTTTATACCAGTGTAAAGGACAGCGGTGTCCTATTAACTATACGTTATCTTTATGAGCCTCGACGTCGTCGTAGCACCGAATAGGCAATCTGGGAAGATATTTTACAAGAGTTCTCCAAAGGTGCAGATATAGATTTCGCATATCCTACACAACGGTTCTATAATAATCGACTCGAGGTAAAGGCTGGGATTAGACCTTTCTCCGGGGAAGAGAATACAAAAACATCCGGAAATAAGCCAAAGTAGCTCACAATATAACTGTTAAGACGTCAGTCTTTTATAAAATCCTAAGGATTAAATCCAACGGATTAAACTGAAAAAATGAGAGGCATTCAGTCATTTTGAAAATACACCCACTACTAGTTTGTGCTACAGTAGATGAAAACAATGGATTTATGTTATTCGGTCAGGCGCCCGATTGATTTCGATATTCGAATTTCGGATTTACTTATGATTACCACAAAAACCCTGAAAGAGGGGAAATTTTAACCTAATGTCCTGAGCCAATGAGCCGTTCAAGGATTCTTCACTTTGGGATCTGGCACTATCACCTGAAACCGGGGGGGGTGCGGACCGTCATCGAGAACACCCTAAAGGCGCTGACCTACCTAAATGATTACCACGGGGTGTCCGTGGAAATTTTCAGCGGGGATGACAGGGGAGTAGAATTCGATAAGGATAGGGTGGAAGAAGGATCGAGGTCGGGGCTCTCCATCACCGTCAGGACCATCCGTATTCCTGAATTGAGTTATTCTGACCGCCTCTACGAAAGCAGGGGACAACTTAAGGCCACCGCCAAGGGAATAAGGGATACTATGATAAGGAGTATGTCCCTGAATCACTGTGACCAGGATAATCCCTATATTTTAAACTCC
Source organism: Candidatus Zhuqueibacterota bacterium (assembly GCA_016783505.1). Classification (GTDB taxonomy): domain Bacteria; phylum BS750m-G25; class BS750m-G25; order BS750m-G25; family BS750m-G25; genus BS750m-G25. The sequence continues at coordinate 57,724 of JADHWK010000007.1, forward strand.
CATAATCTGGCCCTGGGAAAGAACCCTGCCGCCTCCTGGGCGTTGAAATTATTGGCGGAATGGGCTTTAGTCCATAAAAAACCCCTTTGGGTCCTTAATCAGGTCCATGATTTTGCCGAAAATAACCGCCCCGACCGCCTTCGGGTGCTGCAAAATTGTACGGGAACCAGGGATAATCGGTTTGCCGCCGGACTGATCTATCCCAACCTGCCCGGGGTGCTTTACGCCGTTCTTACCAGGGCTGACCGGGATAATCTAATCCAGGTGGGACTGGACCCCCAAAGGCTTTTCGTCCTTCCTAATTCAATAAATATTCTGCCTTTTGAAAGTGGGCTTTCCCAGACGGAACTGGAAGTTAAAGGGGAACTCCTCCGCCGAATAAGCCGTTATGCCAGAGAACAGGACTTTGTCTTCGATCCAGAATCCCCCATTTTGCTCTCCCCCATGAAGATCATGCGCAGAAAAAACTCCCTGGAATCGGTGTTGATTTTAATCCTCCTGAACGCCCTGGGAGAAGGATATCAGTTGCTGTTGTCTCTGGGCGCTCAGTCACCCCATGACTTAAAATACGGAAATCACTTAAAGCAATTCATTAGGAAATATCGGTTGCCGATAACGGTTGGATTCGGGGACGAATTTATTCTGTCTGGCAAGCAGAGACTGGTGAGGAACGGCCGCATCCTTCAATTTTCCCTGTTTGACCTTTACGCAATTTCCACGGGTGTGATTACCACTTCGATTATGGAAGGATTCGGGCTGGGTTTTCTGGAGGGCTGGCTGTTGGGTCTTCCGGTGGTGGGCCGCAGGATCCCGGGGGTCATCGAGGAATTTGAGCGGGCCGGTTTGGATTTCGGTCATCTTTACGATAGGGTGGAGGTTAGGGTTGAATGGCTCGATGGGGGGCTTGCTGGGCTGATAGAGATATTTCGCCTGAAATTAAACAAGCAGCGGCGGCAGCAGGGCCTGGCCCCGTTAATCCCGGCTGAGATTGAGAGGAGATTCCGGGCGAGAAAGATATTTATTTCAGCGGGGAGGAAATGCATTGACTTTACTGAATTGGATCCCCCCAAGCAGTTGGCACTTATGGCAAAGATTATGAAAAATAGGAGGCTTTTGGACGAATTGTTGTATCTGAACCAAAAGATTAAATCTATACCAGAGCTCGTGGGCGGCGGCTCAAGAAAGTTGATAAAAAGAAATCGAGAGGCTATAGTTAAAAATTACTCAACCCGAGCAAAAGCGAATAGGTTAAAGCAGATTATTCGCCAGGGTAATAAATTGTACCGAGAACCTATGGAAGCCAGGCAGGCACAAAAGGAAATTTCCAACCGGGGGCTCATCGAAAAATACCTTTCTGTTGAGCAAATAAACCTTTTATATTAACAGGAGATACCTAAATGGGTGATTTCTATCAACACGGGGTGGTGGCCACCCTGCATCGGTTGGGCAGGCAGAAGTTGGAGGAATTGGAGAAAAAGCTGATGAAACTTTCCGAGCGCCGTGCTATAGTCCTGATTCTTCCGATCATCCCAAGGGATCTTGAGGCTGAGCCGTTTATGAAGATCGTCGAGGAATTAAGAGGGGCTAATTATCTCCATGAGATTGTGATTGCCCTGGGGAGGACGACCCAAAAGGAGCATTTTATTGAAGCCAAGAAGAAAGTTTCGGATTTGCCCCAGAAGGTCACTATTCTCTGGACCAGCGGGTCGAGGCTGGATGATCTCTATCACCTCCTAAAGATTAACCACTTAGAAGTGGGACCCGATGGGAAGGGACGGTCTACCTGGGTGGCTTACGGCTACGTTCTGTCTAAAGATGAATGCGGTATAATCGTCCAACATGACTGCGACATCGTGAATTACAACAGGGAGCTTTTGGCCCGGCTTTGCTATCCGCTGGTTAACCAGGACCTGGATTTCAAGTTTTGCAAGGGTTATTATCCCCGGGTCACCGACCGCTTTTACGGAAGGGTTACCCGGCTATTTGTTACCCCTTTGATCAGGTCATTGATGAAGATGGTTGGATACCATCCGTTTTTAGTTTACTTGGATAACTTCCGTTATCCCCTCTCCGGGGAGTTCTCAATGACCGTAGATCTGGCCCGCACCAACCGGGTGCCCGGGGACTGGGGGTTGGAAATCGGAACATTGGCGGAAATTTATCGCAACTGCCATCTGAAGCGGGTCTGTCAGGTTGATCTCGCCGATACCTATGAGCATAAACATCAGCCCCTGTCTAATCATGACCCGAGCAAAGGATTGATGAAGATGAGCATTGACATAGGGAAGGTCTTTTTCCGAACCCTCAGTAGCGAGGGTGTGATATTTACCGATGAATTCTTTAAAAACCTGACCGCCGCTTTCCTGCGCACGGCTCAGGACACCCTGAAGCAATACGAGGCCGATGCCGCCATCAATGGGCTCTATTTCGACCGGCATCAGGAAGGGCAGGCGGTAGAAACCTTTACTAGAAGTATCCAGTTCGCCAGTGAGGAATTTTTAAAGGACCCGCTAGGGGTGCCCCAGATCCCCAACTGGAGCCGGGTAATATCGGCGATTCCTGAGATTTTATACCTTCTGGCAGATGCCGTAGAAGAGGATAGTAGGAAAATCAGAGCGTGAGGAGGAAAAACGATGGAACAATCTGCCCTTAAGAAAGCAGACTGGGAAGCGATTGAAAGGCTTGGTCGGGCTGACCTGCTGGTGGGTATCCCCAGCTTTAACAATGCCGCCACCATCGGGCATGTGGTGGTGGCGGCGGTCGGGGGACTTGCCCGCTATTTCCCCAATCGGAAGGGGATCATTATCAACTCCGATGGGGGTTCTACAGATGGCACCCAGGGAGTCTTTCAGGGTGTTCCAATACAGATCGGACTTAAGTCTCATACCTTGACTTACCAGGGTATACCGGGGAAAGGAACCGCCTTCAAAGCTTTGTTCGAGATCGGGATGAGGCTGGGGGTAAAAGCCGTGGTGGTGGTGGATTCAGATTTAAGGAGTATTACCCCAGAATGGATCCAGAAGATGGGCTCCCCGGTGCTGGAGGGGGGATATGGGTTGGTGACACCCCTCTATTCCCGGCATAAATACGACGGAACCATTACCAACGCCATCGCCTACCCCTTGACCCGGGCCTTATACGGCCTCCGGGTGCGCCAGCCCATCGGGGGGGATTTCGGTTTATCATCCGAATTGGTGGGACGACTGCTGGAGATGGATGTCTGGGATACCGATGTGGCCCGTTTCGGCATTGACATCTTCCTGACAACTACAGCCATCTACATGGGGATAAAAATAGGTCAGGCCCCTTTAGGGGCCAAAATTCACGACGTCAAGGACCCGGCGGCGACCCTGGGACCCATGTTCCGCCAGGTGGTGGGCACCCTGTTCGGGTTAATGAAGACTTATCAAGGGCGTTGGCCTGAAATCACCGGAAGCACACCAGTTGACCTACTGGGGTCGGTAGAAGAGGCCGAGCCAGAACCTGTAAAAGTGACCCTTCCGGCCCTGACAAAGAATTTCCGGGATGGCTTCGGGGATCATTTCCCCTTCTACCAGGAGTTTATTTCCCCCGAAATCCTGAAGGAATTGGAAAAACTGCGAGCCTCCCCCGAGGATCTCTTCCATTTCCCCGCTTCCCTCTGGGCCAAAATAGTCTATGAATTTGCGGTGGCCTACAATCAGGGTTGCCATCCACCGACCCAGGTGGTGGACGCCCTGACCCCCTTATATTTTGGCCGCACTGCCTCTTTTGTAATGGAAACCCGGGAACTGTCCACCCAGGAAGCGGAGAGGGTAATCGAAAATGTGGCGGAGCAATTTGAAAAGGAAAAGAAATATTTAATTAAAAGATGGTCGCAGAGGATTAAAAAATGAAGATTGTGGTGGCTCCCAATGCCTTTAAAGAGAGCCTGACCGCCCTTGAAGCGGCCAATTTTATCGAAGAGGGGATTAAAAGGGTTTTTCCTGAATGTGAGGTGGTAAAAGTCCCCATGGCCGACGGGGGGGATGGGACGGCCGCGGCTTTAGTAGGGGCTACGGGGGGACGGATTCTCGCAGAAGAGGTAAATGGTCCCCTTGGGGAGAAGGTGAAGGCAGATTATGGTCTACTGGGGGATGGGGAAACGGCGGTGGTGGAGATGGCGGCGGCCTCGGGACTGAGGCTAATTCCTTCCAAAAAAAGAAACCCTTTGATAACTACCACCTACGGGACCGGTGAACTTATTAAAGCATGCCTGGGTCAGGGGGCCAAAAAGGTAATTGTGGGCATCGGGGGGAGCGCCACCGTGGACGGGGGAGCCGGGATGGCCCAGGCCTTAGGAGCCAGACTGTTGGACCGAGACGGAAAGCAAATTCCCTTCGGGGGCGGCGGGTTGGGTCAATTGGATCACATTGATGTAAGCGGAATGGACGAACGAATAAATCAGATTGAGTGCCTCGTTGCCAGCGATGTAGATAATCCCCTTACTGGCCCTTCGGGGGCAGCGGCGGTCTACGGACCCCAGAAGGGGGCTACACAGGAGGAAGTGGTTCAATTGGATAGGAATTTATCCCATTACGCTGATGTAATCAGACGGGATTTGGGAATTAATGTCAAGGATGTCCCCGGGGCTGGGGCCGCCGGGGGGCTGGGGGCGGGTCTCTTAGCCTTTTTTGGGGCCCAGCTTAAGTCAGGCATCGAGATCGTCATCCAAGCCTCGGGTCTTAAAGAAAAGCTTCAGGGGGCGGACCTTATCATCACGGGCGAGGGAAAAATTGACTCCCAGACCGCCCACGGGAAGGCGGTGGCCGGGGTGGCCAAGCTGGCGAAAAGAGAAAGGGTCCCCGTCGTTGCGGTGGGGGGGAGCCTCACGGAAGATGCCAGGGCCGTTCACCCCATCGGGGTGGATGCCCTCTTCAGCACGATTCCCCGTCCTGTTTCTCTTGATCGAGCCATGGAAAGAGCAGGCCCATTCTTAGCCGATGCCGTAGAAGAAATTATGCGATTATGGGTGTGTTGCCGAAAATCATAGGAGAAAAGGTCACCACCGGAGAAAGGAAGACGGCGGAGTAAGCCCTTCATGGCTGTGAAACCAGGATTCATCAGGTCACGGGCCTGAAGGCATTATTCCCGAGGGGTTACAAAATTTTAAATGGGGAGCAATTAGAAATGAAAGGGAAACTGCATCTAGCGATCGGCCATTATTCCATAGGTTATCGGGACGGAGTTAACACCGTATTGGTCCGCACGGTGCGGGGCCTGAAGGATATTGACCCCTCCCTAAAGATCACCGTGTTCGGAAAGCCCAGCCCGTTGATCGAGTCCTTCCTTCCCTGGGATAGGGGGAAGCTGGATTATGTGGGGATGGAGGAGTTGGATACCCATCACACCATGCCGGGACTGGGAGGGATGGGGATCGAGGAACAGGACGCCCATGATTATGTCTGGCTGGGCACCAAGATCGCCAAGAAGTTCGGGAAATTGTTTGCGGATGTGGATGTAGTAATAATGGAAAACCTGTCCATCGGGGTGCACCCGGCGGTCACCTACGCCTTCTTCCTGACGGCCATGGACAATTATAACCGCTCCACCACCCGGAGGTTCATCTCCCGGGTTCACGATTTCGCCCAGCAGCGGCCCCGGAATTTCCAGAACATGAAGAAGTTTCATGATTATCGTTTCGGTTATGTCCCCGACTGGCATGAAGTTCTCTATCCTAATATGCCCAACGTGGACTACATCTCCATCAACACAGCTGATATGGATCGCCTGCTGGATCACGGGATCGACCGAGACCGTATCTCTTATATTCCCAACTGCATTGACGATTCCCTGCTGGTGCCCGATGATAAAGGTCAAGAACTGCGGCGGTTACTCCAGAACAAAGAAGGCATTGAAGAGGATACCTGTCTCATCTTCTATCCGGTGCGGTGCATTCCCCGCAAGAACGTGGAGGAGGCCATTTTTATCACCATGCTGCTGAACAATTTGACAAAGATGGATTTTTATAAGTCGAAATATAATCTGATGCCTAAATATCACCTCCTGGTCAGTCTGGAAGCAACCACCGGTGATGAGAAGAAGTATACCGATACCCTGAAGGATTTCGTTAAAAAGCATCGCCTTCCGGTTACCATTGGTCTTGGGGATTGGGTGGCCCTGAAGAGGGAATATGATATTGTCGACGGGGAGAGACGCCTGACAAAGTTCGGGGTGGCCGACGCCTACGCCATGGCTGATGTGGTCATCACCACCAGCTATCTGGAGGGTTTTGGTTTTGTTTTTATCGAGCCCTGGGTATTGGACAGATGTGTTATTGGTAGAAATATTCCCCAGGTCACCCCTGACTTCCAGCGGGCCGGAATGCATTTAGATCACTTCTACACCGTTCTCAGGGTGGACGGAAGAGATTTTAAAGAGTTGGGGATGGACCAGGGACCCAATAAGGCTCTACAGGTTCGCTTGGCTGAGATTTTAAAGCTGGGTAGTCAAGATTATGTCGAAAAAATCATGGCCCAAAATGTGGTCCCATTGAAAGGAACCCTGAGGATCATGCATACCAATAAAGGCGTTTCGGTGCGGAAGACCAATAAAAAGGTAGTCATGGATAACTATTCCCAAAGTAGGATTTCTGAACAGGTGTATCGGGTCATCCGGGGATGGGAGGGGGAAAAATGATAGGATAGCGGTGAAGGATAGATGACTGGATGAACGGAATGATGGATTAGTGTAGTAATGGATTAAACCGGAGTAGGAAATTTGACTGACATTTCCTCCTTCAAGGTAATAGGGCTGGATCTGGCTGGAGTGGAGACTCGACCCACGGGTTTTTGTCTGCTCGAAGACCATCAAGTGAAAACATCCCTGTTGGGGACTGACAGGGAGATCTTGGACACTATTGATGAAGGGGCTGGGGTCATCTCCATTGATGCTCCCCTTTCGTTGCCGGCCGGGCGCTGCTGTCTGCGGGATACCTGTTCCTGTGCCGGGGAAAATCATTTTCGCCAGTGCGATCTGGAACTTCGTAGGATGAGGATTAAATTTTTCCCCATTACCTTGGGTCCCATGCGAAAGTTGACCGAGCGGGGACTCCGATTAAAACAGGGGTTGAATGAGCGGGGCTTCGATGTCATTGAGACATTTCCCGGTGCCGCTCAGGACCTATGGGGTATTCCTAGGCAAAAGAATCCCGAAGGGTTGAGGGAGGGGTTGAGAAAATTTGGACTGACCGGGGATATTGAGAATGAGGACCTCTCCTGCCATGAGTTGGACGCTATTACCTGTGCACTGGTTGGGGATGATTATCTGAAAAATAGATTCATCGGTATTGGAGATGAAGGGGAAGGGCTAATTATCCTGCCTTCTACCTTAAAAGTCAAGGGAAAGTAAGGGTTATTCTTTTGGTGACATAAAATGGAAGACGAGAATTATTATAAGGTAATCATCATCGGTTCCGGCCCGGCTGGTATCACCGCCGCTATCTACACCGCCCGGGCGGATCTGGCCCCCCTGGTCTTTGAGGGCAGTCAGCCCGGGGGACAGTTAACAATTACCACAGATGTGGATAATTTCCCCGGTTTCCCAGAGGGCATTCTGGGGCCAAAACTGATGGAGGAGATGAAGAAACAGGCCCAGCGGTTCGGGGCCCAGTTTTTATTTCAATCCGTTAGTTCAGTGGATTTATCCAAAAGGCCCTTTTCGGTTTTATCCGATGACCATACCTATTGGGCCCAGGCGTTGATAATCGCTTCCGGGGCCTCGGCCCGGATGCTGGGTCTGGAGGCGGAAAAGCGGCTGATGGGCCACGGTATCTCGGCCTGTGCCACCTGCGACGGGTTCTTTTTCCGGGACAAAGGGGTAATCATAGTGGGGGGCGGGGATGCGGCTTTGGAGGAGGCGATTTTCCTGACCAAATTTGCCCGTAAGGTGACTGTGATTCATCGCCGGGATCAACTCCGGGCCTCCAAGATTATGCAAGCGAAAGTAGTTCAAAACGACAAAATTAATTTTCTCTGGGATTCGGTATTGGTGGATATATTGGGAAAGCCCGACCAGAAGGGGGTGGTGGGTGTTAAAGTCAGGAATGTGAAAACCGGGAAGATTTTCAAGAAGCTCATTGACGGCGTCTTCTATGCCATCGGGCATGAACCCAATACAAAATTGTTTGAAGGACAATTAGAGTTGGATCAAAAAGGATATATTGTCACCCATGATGGGACGGCCACCTCAATCCCAGGCGTATTTGCCTGTGGGGATGTCCAGGACTTCCGGTATCGGCAGGCCATCACCGCCGCCGGGTCGGGCTGTATGGCCGCCCTGGATACGGAAAGGTTTTTAGAAGCAGAAAAATAAGTGTTTTAGCCAATGCCCGAACTTCCAGAGGTAGAGACGATTACCAGGCAACTGCGATCCTTCGTGTCTGGGAAGAAAATAGATTCCATAACTGTATTAAGACCCTCCGTTCTACCCAAAGAGACCCCATCAACATTTTCAGCCCGGTTAAGGGGAAGGCGCATTAGAAAGGTAGGGCGTCGGGGAAAGTATCTCATCTTTTGTCTGGACGGGTATAAGTTGATCGTCCACTTGAGAATGACGGGAAAATTCTTAAGTTACCATACGCGGCCTCGGGAGAATGCCCATCTACGCATCCTCTTCGGATTTAATGATGGAAGTTGGCTTGCATATCATGATCAGCGAGCCCTGGGTACCCTGTTTACCGTTCAAGATAAAGAAGTCGTTTCTGAATTGGATAAATTGGGCGTGGAACCGTTTAGCCCTTCTTTTACCCCCAACTTTCTTTATCAAATGACCCGGCAAAGTCGTCAGCCGCTCAAGGAATTTTTGCTCAACCAAAACCGGGTGGTCGGTCTCGGCAATATTTACGCCTCGGAAGTTCTTTATGATTGCGGCATGCATCCGGAAAGGGGGGCCGAATCCCTGAGCCGGGACGAAGTGAAAAGGCTGACGGCCAGCATTAAGGGAATTCTCAGGCAGGCGGTGGAGGCCAACGGTACCAGCCTCTCTAACTACCGGGATCTGCTGGATCAAACCGGGAATTTTCAGACGTCACTAAAGGTATATGGCCGTGAAGGGGAAAGATGCGAAAGGTGCGGAACTGAAATAAAACGCATAAAACAAAAGGGAAGAAGTAGTTACTTCTGCCCCCAATGTCAAAGGTGAAAGGAGGTGCTATTATGGCGGTGTTTAAATGCAGTAAATGTGGATTTGAGAAAGAAACCCGGTGTAAACCCCGGAAATGTCCCCAATGCGGTGCATCCGACAGCTTTACCAAAAAAGGATAATTCTCATCCTGTAATCTTTTTTCAAAACCGGCCTCTGAGGCTGGTTTTTTTATTGACAAAATAGAATTTATTTGATATATTGATGGATGTAATGAAGATACAAAAGGTTTTAATAAGATTTTTCACCGAAGACATGGCCTTAAAGGTCGGGCTCCTGCTTCTGGCCTCCTTTGTGTGGTTTTTTGTGGTGACAAACCTGGAGTATGAATACGCCTTCAGTATTCCCATCTCAATTGAAAACCTGAAAGAAGGAAAGATACTGGTCAAGGAGGTGCCCCAAAATGCCCAGGTTCTTTTTAGGGGCAACGGGAGAAACCTTCTCACTTTAAGATATCTTTCCGATGTGAAATTAAGGCTTGATCTTAAAACCATAAACTGGTATTACGATTTCATCCTTAAAAATCGCTATGTAGAACTTCCCAGGGGAATGGATGTGAAGGTGGTGGAGGTTATCGAGCCGGACACGGTGACCATCAGTTTGGATGATTTACTGGAAAAAGAGGTCCCCGTTCTGCCCCAGGTTTCCTGTAAACTTAAGGCCGGATATGTTCAGGTTGGGGAAGTGCGATGTGATCCCCCTAAAATAAGGATTTCCGGACCCCGGAGTCTGGTGGCTCAGATTAATGGGGTAAGGTCCATCGAGAGTAAATATTTTGACGCGTACGTTGATATTCGGGACCGGTTGCAACTGGAGCCCTTCAGCAGCCCGTCAATTTCCCGTGACCGTGACTATGTAACGGTTATCGTGGATGTTCAGAAATTGGGGGAGCACTGGTTGGAAAAGGTTCCCGTACGGGTGGTGAATGTTCCTAAATCCCTTACAGTGATAGTGGAACCTCCGGAGTTTGATTCAATGTTAGTGCGGGGTGGGGTGGATGAGATCATGAAGCTATCCCCTGAGAAAGTAGTAGCGACCATTAATTTCGGCCGGAACTGGCGACCAGAGAAGGAGAATTATTCACCATTGATCAGCCTCCCTGAGGGGATTGAGGTCGTTTCCTTCGACCCCCCTACTTTTGTGTTAATCGTCAGAAAGTCGAGATAACCGAAATAATACAGAGAAGAGTTCTTAAAGCCGGGAAAAGTCCTGAGAATTTACGGATAACGATGGTGGTATTGGGCATAGAGACCTCTTGCGACGACACCGCCGTGGGGGTGGTGGAGGATGGGGTGGTGCTCTCCGATATTACCTCCACCCAACTGGTCCATCAGAAATACGGGGGAGTAGTACCTGAGCTGGCCTCCCGGGCCCACGATCGACTTCTAATACCCGTCATTAAAGAGGCCCTGCGGGGGGCGGAGATAGAAAAGACAGGGATAGACGGGGTGGCGGTGACGGTGGGACCCGGTCTGGTGGGGGCCCTGTTGGTGGGCCTGAATGTGGCTAAGGGGTTGGCCCAATCTTTAGATCTCCCATTAATTGGGATAAATCATTTAGAGGGTCATATCTCATCGGCCTTTCTCAGCCATAAAACACTTAAAACCCCCTTTATTGCCCTAATCGTTTCGGGGGGACATACCGAGTTGATATATGTTGAGGATTTCGGTTCTTACCGGGGGTTGGGTCAGACCCGTGACGATGCCGCCGGTGAGGCTTTTGATAAGGTGGCCAAATTGTTGGGGCTTGGCTTCCCCGGGGGACCGGCCATTGATGGGGTGGCCCGCACTGGTGACCCCGGAGCGGTGCGGTTTCCCCGGGCCCGCTTGGGACAGAGCCTTGACTTCAGCTTCAGCGGCCTTAAGACAGCGGTGCGAAATTACCTTATGGGTGAGGTTAAGCTAACCCCCCAGGGGATCGCTGACATCGCCGCTTCTTTTCAGGAGGCGGTGGTAGACGTGTTGGTCAGCAAGGTCGAAAGGGCCGCCGACCGCTTGAGCGTACACCGGGTGGTGGTGGTGGGGGGGGTGGCGGCCAACCAGAGACTGCGTCAACGGCTTAAACAGAATGGATCCTTAGGGGAGGTTGAGGTTTATATCCCGGAGGAGAGGTTCTGCACCGACAATGGGGCCATGATCGCCTGGGCTGGATGGATGCGACTTAAACGGGGGGAACGTTCAGGCCTTGATCTTGAGGCGGATCCCAGTTTGGGATTGGCATAAATTATAGATTGAAGTTA
>JADHWK010000029.1 GCA_016783505.1 Candidatus Zhuqueibacterota bacterium
TTTGCCCCATCGTCGCTGCCCAAGCTCAGGGAAATCTCCTTTTCTTTGGGTGAGTAAACATAGCTAAGGGCATAGGCCACAACGTGCTCATTTGGTTTAAAAGCCCTATCCAGATTGATAAACCCGTTTTCCTCAGCGACATATTTTTGCCAGGAAACCTTTTGTCCCATGCTTTTGTAGCTCTTCTTAAGATTGATCTTCTTTTCCGGTGGATATGCTTTATCAAAGCCTGGAGGGACCCCTTTGCTATCCGGGGTAATTGTACCCAGTTCAAAGGGACCGACGACCATCCATTCCCTGATGAACCAGTCATTTTTCAATTGCAACTTGGAATGGTGAGAGACAAGCAACCCGTTATCATCGGATACTTCACAATAGATTTCTGGTAAGGGAAAGGCCCTCTGGCCATTACCCGATAACTGAAAGCTCAGTTCAAGATTCTCCCCTTCATCCAAGGTGAATTCACACCGGGAGGGGTTTGCCTTCCATGGACTTGCCCCGGGAATATTCCAATTAATCTCACCCTTAATGGGAGTTGCAAAAGGGTTGCTGAGTGAAAGGGTGACTTTCTCGCTAAACTCCCCCCCTGAGGTGATCAAAAGCCTTGGAGTGAGGCTCCTTTGGAACTTTTCTACCCTGACCACCATTTCTTCGGTAACCACATCCGCCGGGTGCAGTCCTTCAGGTCTGACCACCGCATATTCTACTCCGTCCCCCACAGATACGTGCATAAAGTGGTAAAATCCACCCAAGGTTTCAGGGTCAACGATCTCAGCGCCCCCGCCACCGGTGATGAAGTACTTCACCCCGTCCCTTTCTTTTGACTTGGTGTAGACGTGCCAATGCCCGGCAAAAACGGCTCTGACTCCGTATCGGGCAAGAAGAGGGTGGACATCGGCGTTCCAATTGCTTTCCTCATACCTCCATAAGGGTTTGTGCACAAAAACGAACATGTGATTCACTTCAGCATGGGCAGCAAGATCGCCTTCTAACCAACTTAGTTGTTCCCCCCCAATATTATTCATGGCATGGGTCTGTTCGGAGTCCAGGACGATGAAGTGGGAGCCGTTAAAATCGAAGGAATAATAGAGCTGACCGTAGCGCTCGTTATAAATCCGCTCGCTCTCTTCATTCCATACATCATGATTACCGACAACCATATGGAATGGCATCTTGAAGGCCGTGATGGTGTGGTCGAAATCCTCCCACTCCCGGATAATGAGGTTGGGATCATCCGTATATCCCCTGATAAGGTCCCCTACATCAATCACGAAATCGGGCCTCAAAAGGTTAATAGCGCGGATATTTTCTTTGAACTGCGGGGGTTGGGTTATCGGGTCTTCACTATCCCCATGGGGCCGGGTATCACCCAATACCACGAAGCGAAATGTCCTGTCCTTAGGTTGGGGATAACTTAAATTAGCAAATAGGACAATTAAGACTGCACCGAATAAGAACAACTTGTAATATTTTTTAAAGATTTTAAAGAAATTCATAGTATTCCCCTTATAATTTCTCATGCTCGTCGAGGATTTTGTCCCGAAGGTTCGGGACTATTATAATAAGACATCAATCGTTTTGGTCTCAGTACCTCTGTTCTTTCCAGGTTGAACCTTGTCGGCCCCAGAGGTCTTGGGAAAAGAAATATTTACCTTTAGGTTAACTACCTGACGGGATGTTTGATCTAAAGAAGGGTATTTCCAATATTTTATCACCCTACAGGTTTCGGTTATAAACTAAAGGTATTTGGAATGCTTCAATCCCGAATATTCGGGATTGAAGCAACAAGAAATAACATCTACCGGGAGCGAGGGAGCTCTGTTAGGCTAAGATATTAACCGCCGGGGTCTCAGTCCCATCTCCTCCATCTCCGTAAGCACCCTCCGGAGCAAAACGGTCTTGTCCTGATAGTGTAGAAAGGCGCTTTTGAAGCTGTTGATGATAAGGTTTTGGATGTCGTTCAGATCAAAACCCAGATGCACGGCCGCCAGATAGAGTTCCCTTGTCATGGTAGTCCCCGTCATGAGTCGGTTGTCGGTGTTCACCGTTACCCGGAGGCCGAAGTCATAGTAGAAACGAAGGGGATGGGACTGGTAGCTGTCCACCACTCCGGTCTGGAGGTTGCTGGTGAGGCAGATCTCCAGCGGGATGCGGTGGTCGTTGACGTAGTTTAGCAGGTCACCGTCCTCCTTTAAGCGAGTGCCGTGTCCCAGGCGGTGGGCATTCAGGTAGTGCAGGGCCTGGTGGATGGACTCGGGGCCGTAGTCCTCCCCGGCATGCACGGTGCAGTTAATATTATTGTTCAAAATAAGATAGAAGGCCTCCCGGTGGTCCTTGGCCGGGTATTGGTCCTCGGCCCCGGCCAGGTCAAACCCCACCACCCCCCGGTTCTTATAGGCTACCGTCAGATCCGCCAGCCTCAGGGATGTCTCTGGATTGATGTTCCGAATTCCACAGACAATAACCCCGGTTTTTATTTCAAAATCCTTTTCTCCCCGTCCGAGACCATCCAGGACGGCGTCCATAACGGCGGTCAGACGGAGGCCCTTCTGGATGTGCAGGATGGGGGCGAACCGCACCTCCAGGTAGCGGACATTCTCGGAGGCAGCATCCTGGGCCAGCTCGTAGGCAACACGGGACAGGGCCTTCTCGGTCTGCATCACGCTGATGGGAATCTCAAACAGCTTTAAATAATCAGTCAGCTTCTGGGACCCCCCGGGCTGAAGCAGGGCCTTAAGCTCTTCCAGACTTTCAGCCGGCAGTTTGACATTATTCTTTTGGGCCAAATCCCAAACGGTCTCCAACCGCAGACTGCCGTCTAAGTGACAGTGAAGGTCTGCTTTAGGTAAGCTCTTTATTAGATCTTCAGTTAGTTCCAATGTTAAATATGGTAATTTCTTATCGTTAGTATCCATCCGCCTTACCATTCCCCCTGGGGTCAGTTACCCCGTAATAGGTTTGCCCCTTATCCTCAATCTGAATCCCATTCACCCGGCCCATATACCACCAGATCCTGATGCGATGACCCTTTTCTAATAGTCCTTCCAAGAACTCAGGCAGCAACTCCATAGGTTCGAAGCAGAGCTCATCCGGCAGCCACTGGTGGTGAAACCGGGGGGCGTGGATAGCATCATTCAAATCCATGCCGTAGTCAATTACGTTGATGATAACCTGAGTCACAGTGGTGATGATCCGGGCACCCCCAGGACTGCCCAGGATCAGGAAGGGTTTCTCATCTTTGACCACGATGGTAGGGGTCATGGAGGAGAGCATTCGCTTGCCCGGTTCGATGGCGTTAGCGGAACCCCCCAGCAGGCCGAACTGGTTGGGCACCCCGGCTTTAATGCTAAAGTCGTCCATCTCGTTGTTTAATAAAAATCCGGCTCCGGTAACCACCACCAAGGAGCCGAAGGATGAATTCAGGGTAGTGGTAACCGCCACCGCGTTCCCCCACCGGTCAACGACGGAAAAGTGGGTGGTTGCCTTCCCCTCTGGCCCGGGCAGCCTGCCAGCATAAACTTCTTTGCTGGGGGTGGCGCGATTCAGGTCAATGGCCTTCCGTAGGGTGTCCGCATATGCTTTGGATGTTAATCCTTCAATGGGCATATTCGGGACAAAATCGGGATCCCCCAGAAAAGCGGCTCGATCGGCGTAGACCCTCTTTTCTGCTTCGGCGATCCGATGGACGGCCCCTACCGAATAAAAATCTAGGGATTTCAGATTATAGCCCTCGAGGATGTTCAACAGCTCGATCAAACAGACACCCCCCGAGCTGGGGGGCGGCATGGATAGGATCCCGTAGCCCCGGTAGTCGCCCTGAATGACATTCCTTTCCACCGCTCTATAATCTGCCAGATCTTGTTCTGAAATAATTCCCCCGCCCCGCTTCATCTCGGCGACGATCAACCGGGCGGTCTCCCCCTGATAGAACTCGTCGGGCCCTTGTTCGGCGATCCGTTTTAGGGTTCTGGCTAAATCAGGCTGGACAAACCGGTCACCTGCCTGGTGAGTGCTGTCCCCTTTTAGGTAAATGGCAGCGGTTTGGGGATAGCGTTTAAAGTCATCGATGGCCCACTCCCAACCTTCCGTCTGCCAATCCTCAAGGATGAATCCTACTTCGGCCAGGGATATGGCCGGTAAGACCAACCCCTTCCATTCCATGGTGCCGTATTTCTCTTGGGCCAGGGCCAGCCCGGCCACCGTTCCCGGCACCCCGGCGGCCAGATGGCCATAAAGGGAAAGGTCTGGTATTACATTCCCGAGACTATCCAGATACATATCCCTGAAAGCGGCCAAGGGGGCTTTTTCCCGGTAGTCAATCGCTGTCTCCCTTCCGTCGGCCATCCGGATCACCATAAACCCCCCGCCCCCGATGTTGCCCGCCCGGGGAAGGACTACCACCAGGGCAAAGCTAACCGCTACCGCCGCGTCAACGGCGTTGCCCCCCTGCTTCAGGACCCCTAAACCCACCTCGGTGGCCAGGGGATGGGCGGAGACCACCATACCCTTCCGGCCCACTGCAACCCCGACCGGGTGTCGGGCACAGTTAAAAAACAAAATAATTAGTGCCGCTGTGAGAACCAATGTGCTTAGACCGACCAACATGCCAACTTGCAACTTACCAAAAGTTTGTTTCATTGTAAATCCTCACGATTAAGAATATGAGAAAGATATTATCTATCTAAACTAACACCTTTCTTGAAATGATCAAACCCCTTCTGGGTTAGCGGAACATGTTTTGTCCCCACCAATAATCGGACCCCCTTCTCCTTGGGCACCATCTCTCCTATCTTGGTTAGTGCTGTCCCGGTATTATCAAACACCAGTTTCCCGGCCTTTGCAAAATCTTTATAATCCATAACAAATAAGAGCTCGTAATCCTCACCCCCAGAAAGGGCATAGTCTAAGGGGCTGTTGCTAAATTTCCGGGCGGTTTGCTCCATTCCATTCATGAGCGGAATGGCCTTAGCATAAATCTCCGCCCCGGTTCCGCTCTCCTGGCACAGATGGTTAACCTCGGAGGCCAGCCCGTCGCTGATGTCAATCATGGCATGAATCATAAAATTTTCTACTAAAAGGCTGGCCTCTTCAATTCTGGGGAATGGCATCAGATGTTTCTTAATTAAATTTTGCCGATTTTTGCTACCCTCTGCTCGGCATTCGGCATTCGACGTTCGATATTCCTTACTAGCCTTTTCCACCCTCTGTTTCGATTCCAGCAGCATCTGTCCCGCCTTGCTCCCCCCCAGGGTCCCCGTCACCCCGATGATGTCCCCGGTCACCGCCCCGCTTCGGGTTGCTAGCCTTGCCTCCTCCACCCCACCGGTGATGGTAACGCAGAGAACAAAATCGTTCTTTGAACCGGTGATGTCCCCCCCGACAATTTTCACATCAAATCTCTTGTTCAAATCTTCCATGCCCCGATAAAGCTCCTCAATGTCTGCCGATGAGATGCGATCGGGAATGCTTAGGGAAACAAGGGCATAATGGGGCTTTCCCCCCATAGCGGCGATGTCGCTCAAATTGACCGCCATGGCCTTCCAGCCCAACTGGTAGAAGGAGATGTAATCCAGGTTGAAATGGATCCCCTCAATCAGGGTATCCGATGTAACCAGCGTGAGCAGACCGGGTTGGGTTTGGAAGGCAGCGGCATCGTCCCCGGGGCCGACGACCACTCCCCGGTGCCTTTGGCCGACCCACCGCTTGATTTTCTCGATTAATTCAAGTTCGCTGAGTTCCATGGGTTTTGATATAGACCTTTCGTTGTCTGGGTCCGTCGAACTCACAGAAGAACACCGCCTGCCAGGTTCCCAGGGCCAGCCGCCCACCCTCTATCAGAACGGCGACCGAAGAACCCATTAAGCTGGCCTTGATGTGAGCCGGGGAGTTGCCCTCGGCGTGATGGTAGAACCGTCCCTCGGGGACCATTTTCGCCAGGGTTTCCTGAATGTCCCGGACCACGCTGGGATCGGCCCCCTCGTTGATGGTTACCCCGGCGGTGGTGTGGGGCACATACACCCAGCAAACCCCATCCTTGACATTGCTTTCTCTTACCGCCGCCCCAATTTCACGGGTAATATTGATGAATTCAACCCGGGAACGGGAGCTTACAGAAATCTCTATCATTTCACAATCCCATTTCATAAACAGAAAACATTTATTTTGATAAATATAAAGATTTTTGGGTTAATTGTCAAAGGAAAAATGTTTTGCCGGTTGCCTTCGCTTTAAAAAAAAATCTGAATGTTTCCTGTTTTTGTAAAAAATTATATCCCGAACATCTGAGAAAAAATTCCAATTCCGAATGCTCGAGACCACAATTCAAAACCTTATTTTTTGACTTTCGTGTTTACAAATAAACTTAGACCTTGCCAATATTGAATTAAGGGATATTTTGTAACCGCAGAAATTTTCTCAATGCAAAAGCTTCTGAACCTCCGATGACTAATCCAAATACTGAACAAATTCGTCTCACCATTCAAATTGAAATAATCCCCAGAACTTGTGAGGCCTTACCCTTTGGGGTTTAGCGGCCAATTTACCTTTTCGCGGTTACAAGTAAACCAACCCCCATTTCAATTAAATACTATTCCCAGGGCTTAATGAACTCGGGAAGCATTGAATTAAAGGATATTTTATTTTCTCAGTAGTCAAAAAAACCCTTGACTTTGGATAGATTTTCTATTAAATTATCTGATGAGTTGGGGACGAAAAGGTTTCGACGGGAAAGCTGGGGGTAAGGACAGCATACCGGGGTCTCAGCTACCCCGTAAAACAGCTGAACCAAAACTAAGTGCCAACGATTATGCACTGGCTGCCTAACTGATTAGGTGGCCCGTCCCGAAGGCCTTGCTCGCTGGGTCTTCGTAGGGCGTCGGAAAGCGGGCTGGCCGGGTTTCATCGTCCGGGGGAATCCGGTGAGATCCTACGGACTGGCTTCCTTTAGATCGTGTCTGTTCGGGTCTTCAGGGGGCGAGATCAATAAACAGACTATGTATGTAGAACCCCTTGGTCCCCTTTTCCGGACCCGGGTTCGATTCCCGGCGTCTCCACAAAAAAGTCCGCTCTAAGAAGGGGCGGATTTTTTTATATATAAAAACTACAATTGTTAACTGATAAAAAATTATGGAGTGCGGTGACCGTGTTATCGCATAAAGAGACCCGGAGGTTTTACTCAAAAACAAAATTATTGTTTTGGGACAAAAATTGCAAATCCGCTCAATCGCTTATGTATTCCCACCCATTAAAAATTCCCTTGCATTTAATATATTATTTTTACATATTCATATGATTAATGGGAGAATATAGTAATGTTTTCAAAAAGGATTCTTGTTTTTTACATTTACTCCGCTGTTGCTTGGTCTGTTGTGGCGATAAGCGGGTGTGAGAAGGGGATATCCATGGGCGAACTAGTGCCCCGCAGGATGCACGGGTGGAAGGCAGAGGGTAAGGACGAGATTTACAACCGGGACAGCATTTTCGATTACATTAACGGAGCCGGTGAGATTTATCGCGCCTATGGTTTTCGGGAGTTGTTGGTGCGCCTCTTTGTCAAGGCTGACCAGCCGGACATTGTGGTTGAGCTGTTCGATATGGGATCAGCAGGGGACGCTTTTGGGGTCTTTACCCATGGGAGGGGGGGTGAGGGGGGAGACATCGGACAGGGTTCAGAATACAGAGGGAGCCTATTGTGCTTCTGGAAGGGTAACTTCTTTGGGTGCGTCTTTGCCGAGCAGGAGACCGAGGCGGCAAAGGAGGCAGTACTGGATCTGGGCCGGGCCATTGCCGGGGCCATCAAGGTAATCGGGGAAAAACCGAGGCTGTTGGACTATCTACCGAAGGAGGGTTTAATGGAAAGAAGCGTCCATTACTTTCACACCTACCCTTCCCTGAACTATCATTACTACCTCGCCAGCGAAAACATTTTAAACCTTGACGAAAGCACCGAGGCGGTGTTGGCCGGATACCAGCCCGCCGAAGGCAAAAGCTATCTTCTCCTGGTGCGTTACCCTGATGGGAAGCGGGCAAAGGGGGCGTTTGAACGATTCATAGGGGCTTATATTCCCGAAGCAGCTCATACGGGTATTACCCAGCTCGAGAATGGTAAATGGACCGGGGCGAAGGTATATCAGGAATTTGTAATCGTGGCCTTCGATGCTCCTACCAGGAATTATGCAGAAGCTTGGCTTGAAGCGGTTAGAGAGAAGATAGCCACACAAGTCGAAGAATAGATGCAGTGAAGCAAAAAGGGCAGGGGGTGAGGATGACGGTTTAACGTAGCCTCCTACCCTAGCCGGGCACGGCGGATTGGATAATCAATTGTTGTAACAGTTCACCCCCTATTGTATTGTTGTCATTCTGAGTGAAACAAAGAACATTTTTCGTGGCTGATACAGCCGGTAAAGTAAAAAAAGAGATTCTTCACCCGAATCCTCGGGGTCAGAATGACGGGGTGTAAACTATTACACCAGAACCTTATCTTTAGATAGGTTTAATATAGAGGAAACGAGGAGAGTGCCCATGAGAGAGTCCGTGAAGGTCATTACTCGTCGTGATTTTATTCGGGGGACCGCCGGTGCCACTTTGGCATTGGCGATGGGCCTGGGGGCAGAAGGGCGAAAGGGGGTTAAGCCCGCCAGGAAGACAAGAGTGGTTCTGGTGCGGGATGCGGGGGCAATGGATGAGCAGGGACGCATCAACACCAGGGTGATTCAGCGGATGATGGATCAGGGGGTGGGGGCCCTGGTCGACAGGGAAGACACCGTCCAGGCCTGGAGGCTTCTGGTGAAACCCACCGATGTGGTGGGAATCAAAAGTAATGTTTGGGGCCCGCTTCCAACCCCCCCGGAGGTGGAGCAAGCCATCAAGGCACGGCTTATGGATGTGGGGGTGCCCGAGGGAAACATCGGTATTGACGACCGCGGGGTGCGGGGTAACCGCATCTTTAAGGACGCAACGGCATTGATCAACGCCCGGCCCTTAAGAACTCATCATTGGTCGGGGGTGGGCGGATGCATCAAAAATTACATTATGTTCGTCCCCAGAGCCTGGGCCTACCACGGCGACTCCTGTGCCGATTTAGGAGCCATATGGAACAAGCCCAATGTAAAAGGAAAAACGCGGTTGAATGTGCTAATCTTGCTGCGTCCCCTCTTTTATGGCATTGGTCCCCACCATTTTGACATGACATACTCCTGGTACTATAAAGGTGTTCTTTTAGGAACCGACCCGGTGGCGGTGGACGCGGTCGGTCTGCACCTTTTCCGGGCCAAGCGGCTTATCCACTTTGGCGAAGAGAAACCTTTCCGCCCGCCGCCCAAGCACATCGCTCTGGCCGATACCCGACACAAACTGGGTATCAGCAACTTAGAAGAGATTGAGTTGGTGAAGTTGGGTTGGGACGAGGACATCCTGATTTGACCCCCTGACCTGATTGTGGCGAACATCCCCGGTGATGTCATACTATCTTTTGACCAGAAATTCCTACGTTTATTAAAACCCAGGGGTTTTCTGCTGCTGTCCGGGATTTTGGTTGAAAATCATTTCGAGGTGAAGAAAAGATTGGGGATGATGGGACTGGAGGTGTTGAAGTCCAGGATACTGGAGGAATTCAGCACCCTGTTGTTTCAAGCGGAGAACCCGTCGTAACCCGGACTTGTCCCTTGAAGGGGTTTTATTTTTGTGCCTTGGTGTCTTAGTGGCTGAACCGTTACTTATTTTTCATTCAATGTTTCGACAAAAGCAATTGATACAAAGAAAACGATTGATATAAAGAGAAAATTCAAACAAGATGTTCTCAATAATAAAATCGGTTGTCATAAAAAAGAGCCCCCGGCGGAAAAGAACGGTATCGGCGAAACTGGTGGACGGGGTAATGGAGGTGTTAGCCCCGGCAAATATCAGTAAAGCCGACCTGGATAAGGTCATAGAAAACCTCAAGCGAAGAATTGAAAACAAAAAGAAAAAGGCCGAGATCAACCGAGACAGCCAGCTTCCTCGCAGGGCGGAGGAACTTAACAAAAAATACTTTAAAGGCCAGCTCAGATTCAATCGTATTGAGTATTCCGTGATCCAGCGAAAGAGATTCGGCACATGTGAGCTCCGGAACGGAACCATCTACATAAACGAGTGCCTGAGGAAAATGCCCCAGTGGGTGGAGGATTACGTGATCATTCACGAGCTGACCCATCTGGTCTGCCCCGGCCACGACAGACGGTTCTGGCAACTGGTGAGGCGGTATCCAAAGGCGGAGAGGGCCATCGGCTACCTGATGGCCAAGGGCATTAAAGAAACCACATGAATCAAAGATCGGTGATAGGACTGATCGGAGGCTGATAGACTAATTAAAATGATTGGACCTTTTATTCAGCAAAATTGACATTAATTTCTTGTAAACTTTTGTCTTGGAAACAACATTGTTCCAATGCTTACTGTCACATATTTGAAATGTTAATGAGCTATTGTTTAAGGGAGTTTTATATCACATTGTGTATTGTTTATTTTGGTATCATTCATTCTCATAGAAGGATGAATTACGCAATGCGGCTGACACTAATAGCTAAGCGAAAACGGGCAGCTAAAGTGTTTGTCTGACCAAATGTTATGGAAAATCTAACAATGTTGAGTATGAAAAACGACTTAAGGTCTATAATTGATGATAATATGGAGGAAATTATTAGAAAAGAGTATTGTGACCTATGTGAGAAACAAGGAGTGTTTTATGGAAAGAGGAAAAATTTTCGTATTCTAATATGTAAAAGATGTGGTCTAATGTGGGCAAATCCCTTTAAATACTTTGTTGCTGGGAAATCAACAAATTTTGATTATTGGGGCGAAGAAATATATCTATCTCATGCTGATTCTCAAAAAAAGAGATTCCACAAACAGTTAAAAACTTTCATTAAAAAAGCTAATGTTTGGGACCCAAGGTCTTTAAAAATATTAGAAGTAGGCCCTGGTTTAGGTTTCTTTTTAGACACCTGTGAAGGACTTGGGATAAAGGCGGAGGGTTGTGATATTTCGGAACGATCTGTTAAATACGCCAATCGGGAACGAGAACGCGTCCGCTTGGGAACCTTGGACGGTTATTACCAATATGAAAGTTTTCACGCGGTCTTTGCATTTAATTTGATAGAACATCTTCCTTACCCGAAAAAATTCTTTTCGGAAGCACATAGAGTATTAAAATCAGGCGGAACACTTGTCTTAGAAACACCTGTTCAAGAAAGTCTTTTTCACAGATTAGCAAGGATTGCTTATTTTTTTTCTAAAGGTAGGCTAAATTATCTTAGTGTAGAATCTGTGGGACACATTTATCAGTTCAGTAAAAAGACATTCAAATTAATTTGCCACGATATTGGGTTTAATTTTTTGTATCAGAAAAACATGAACTCCCCATTTGGTGAAATATGGAGTAAAAGCTCACTAGTATGTTTTGATTACAGACCTCTATATAGATTATCACTCCCGATACTCTGGGCTTTGGGAAAATTGACATCGCAAGGAAACAGACTGTTTATTCTTCTTCAAAAGCCTTAAAAGGCCACAACAAATGTTAAAGGGGAAAGGATTGGGTCCATATCTGGACGACTCGTTTTCGACTTATCAAGGGACCCTGCGTTTCTTTTTGATGGCCTCCCCCAGCGGAGGTCTTATTTTTTTCTTGCAATTTTTAAAATAATTGCTAAATTCTTGGGTGAGTAACCGCACCCGGAAGATTCGGGGTGCGGCTGCAATTGAACCAAAACCAAAAAAATGGAGTAAAATTGAAGCTTAAAATTCTAGCAATTGGGTTTTTTGTTTTGTTCCCAGGAATATTTCACAAATGTTTTTCCTGGCAGCAAGAAGTCTCCTATAAAATCACAGTTTCTCTGGATGATAACCAAGAATTATTAAACGGACATGAAGTTTTAACATATATCAATCGCTCTCCATTTACTCTTCACAAGATATATTTCCATCTTTTTCAGAATGCTTTTCAAAAAGGGAGTTATTTCGATTTAAAGAGACGTTCCTACAACAATTATTCCTTAGCTAGCTTGAAAGAAGAGGAAGAGGCCTACTGTAAAGTATCCAACGTAAGGGACAATCAGGGGAATGGGTTGTCATTTGAATTGGATAACACTATTCTTGCAGTTAGTTTGAATAAGCCATTACCGCCAGGTGAAAAGATAACCTTGGAAATGGATTTTATCACCAAATTTGGAAAAAAGGCTTATCGGATGAAAGCTAAAAACGGGCAGTTCGTGGCATCCCAATGGTACCCCAAGTTCTGTGTTTTCGATGATCACGGCGGCTGGCATTTAGATCAGCATTACGGACACGAATTTTACGGCGAATTCGGCACTTTTGATGTGGGAATTACCCTGGCTGCGGATTTCATCGTTGGCGCCACCGGAGTATTAATGAATCGCCATGAAGTATTACCAGATAGTTTGATGCGTGAATTGGACATTGGCAATTTCAGGGATAAACCCTTGGGTCAGATGCCCAGTAAGATTATCACGGCGAATCCCGGAGAGACCAAAACCTGGAAGTATCACGCCGAAAACGTTCATGATTTTGCCTGGACGGCTGATCGAACCTTCCGCATCGGAATTGCTCATTGGGAAGATGTGGTGGTTTATTCCTTGGCCCGGGAATCGAAAGCGGCTAAATGGCAAGATGCAGCAGAGGTTGGTGCCGAGACCATTCAACTCTTCTCCGAACATTTTGGTCGCTATCCCTATCCCCAGATGACCATTGCTGATGTTGATCAGGGGATGGAATATCCAATGATTGTCATGTGCGGTGGGGAAAGTCCCACTTATAATGGTCTATTCTATCATGAAATCGGTCACAACTGGTTCTACGGCGTCTTAGGCAGTAATGAAACAGCTTTTCCATGTATGGATGAAGGATTCACCGTTTATCTTACCGATTTCGCCCTTGAAAATTTAGAAGACATTGAAGAATATAGCAGCCAAAGGGGAAGCTGGTATGCGCGCAAATTTTTTCGCACTGATCCTAATTTCTGGAACTCTACCTCTCGAAGGTATCTCCAATTAGCTAAAACAGGTTATGAAAATAAAGTCCTTACACATTCAGATCACTGTATTGATTATTACAGCTATCGCAACACTGCTTACTCCAAACCCGCTACTACCTTGCGGATGTTACAGGGAATCTTGGGGGACGAGGTATTTTTTAATGTGATGCGCAGTTATTTTGAACGTTGGAAATTCCGTCATCCATATCCCGAAGATTTTAAGCGGGTAGCCGAAGAGGTGAGCGGTCGTAATCTGGAATGGTTCTTTGAACAATGGTGGAATAGTACCAAAACTTGTGACTACGCTGTGACTGGTCTACGGAATAAAAAGCTACCCGATGGTCGTTACCAGGCCCAAATTGAACTGAAGAGGAAGGGCGAAATTTATATGCCCATTGATTTGGAACTAATTCTAACAGATGGTTCCAAACAAATGTATACCATACCCATTGATGAATGGTGCAAACAGGTGGATACAATTCAGGTGCTGCCGAAATGGTACGGCTGGGATGGCCTGAATCGAAAATACAGGGCCCAAATCATCGTTCCTCAAAAGGTGAAGAAAGTGGTAATTGATCCCCGGTTAACCACAGCCGACATTAACTACCTCAACAATCGCAGTGGTCTTTTGCCTAAGATGGACCTCCACTGGGATAATTTAGCTCGGAACTTAGCACCGCTTGACGCTTACAATATTCTCTGGCGCCCTTCTTTCTGGTATAACGAAGTTGACGGCTTAAAAACGGGCTTGCATCTGGAAGGAAGCTATCTGGCGGGATATTTACCAGGCGATTACGCCACCCAACTGGGTCTTTGGTACGGTCCCATGAGCAAAAAAGTTAATTACGATCTGAATTTTGAGACTCCACTTCGTCGTTGGGGTAAATTAACAAGCCTAACTTTTACCAGTTCATTTTTAGAAGGTCGTACAGAAAAAACTTTTGGCTTCAAGAAAACGGTGAGAAAGTCCCTATTCCGACAACCAGCATGGGATTTCGTTCTCAATTTCAGCCATTTTGATGTGTTGGATACTAATTACGTCCTAGATCCCTGGGAAAAAGGAAAAACCAATACCGTTCAAGTCTCGCTTTCATATCGAACCCAAGATCGGGCGTTAAAAAGACATTGGCATCTCCAATATAGATCTACCACATTTGCAAGCGATTTTAACTTTGACAAAGTCGAATTGACCCTTAAAGAAGAGGTTGGAAGCCGAAGTGATTGGGGTCTGGCTATAAGATTTTATGGGGGTTATAGTGGTGGTCAATTGCCTTTGCAAGAAAAATTCTATCTCGCCGCGGCGAGTCCCCTGGAAAACTTTTACGATCCCTGGTATCGTTCGCGGGGCACATTGCCCACGAAGTGGCATGAGCAAGGGCACCTGCAGAAAGGCGGTGGTGCCAATTTGCGGGGCTATCTTGATAAGAATCAAGTGGGGCAACGGCTTCTGGCGGCGAATCTGCAATTAGCATACCCTAATCCGCTTCGACCATTAATAAAAGCATTACCATTTGTAGGAAAGATTTTTTCCAGAATTAACACCTATGCATTTTTTGATGCCGGCGATGTGCGCGAGGACGATTTTGATTTTTCATTAAAATATGACGCCGGCCTGGGATTTTTATGGAAGTTTCCTTTTCTACCACCACGGCTGGATCCTGTATCAATCCGCGTAGATTTCCCAATCTATGTGAATAGACCTCGTTGGGATGAGAAGGCATTCGAATTCCGTTGGTTGGTGGGAACAGGGAAAAGCTTTTAGAAAAAACAATTTAGAGTAGTTTTTCCAAAACAGCAATTTTCGCATTAAGGAGGTTTTCGCGGTTTAAAAGTAATCCCTTAACTCTAAAGCTCCCGGCGGATGTTGCCTGCCCGCCAATTTTTTGTGGCGGGTCATCCGCCGGAACACACCATCCATCGGAAATCTATTATGACGTTTTGTCGGGGAAGACAACTTCCCCGACGAGCCGAGGTGAGTAGCCGCACCCCGTCGGAACTATCTTGGGAAAGGCTCGGGATGCGGCTACAATTTCTTCGGGAGAATTTAAAGAGAAAGGTACACTATGAACGTTTACGAAGCCCTAACTAAAAGAAGAACGATCAGGAAATTTCTTCAGCAAAAGATCCCCCATCAAATCTTGACCAAACTGGTCAATGTGGGGAGACTTGCCCCTTCCGGATCCAATCTCCAGCCGATTGAGTATGTCATCATTGAAGACGACATGTTGCTCCCCGGGGTCTTCTCCACCCTGTCCTGGGCGGGCTACATCGCCCCGGCAGGAAACCCCCAGCCGGGGGAAGAACCGGTGGCTTACATCGCGGTTCTGGTAAACAAAAAGATTAAAGAAAAGGATTACCAGCGAGATGTGGGTGCCGCTGTCCAGAACATCCTGCTTGCGGCTCTGGAGGAGGGGATCGGGAGCTGCTGGATCGGATCTGTGGCTAAGAACAAGCTTAGACTTCTATTGAACCTTCCCGGCCATCTGATAATTGATTCCGTCATCGCCCTGGGCTATCCCGCCGAAAGTCCTGTGGTGGAGGAGATGAATGACAGCATAAAATATTGGAAAGATGAACAGGGAACCCTACATGTCCCCAAAAGGGGACTTGAGGACATTTGTCACCTGAACCGCTATGGAGTTAAATAGGTATTTGATTAAAGGAACTATTATGCTAACAAAATTTGAAGATGATCTCAGAAGAGGAAAGGTGGGGGAAAGAATTTTTGTGGAAGATTTTCTGAAGTTTTTAGGATTTAAATATGAAGATGTTTCAGACCGTCAATCATTCCGAATAGAGGGGGCTGATTTTCTCCTGCCGACAGGATTGGTAGATGTAAAAGCCAATTATAAAGATGATAAAAAAATAATCATAGAGGATTGGGCAAATATCTTGACAGAAAAGAAAGGTTGGTTTTATACAAGCAGCGCTAAGCTCTTTATTTTTATCAGCACAAAAACCAGAACTATGATTATACTACCCAATACGGGTGAACTTCACCATTGGTATGAAAGCTCTAAAGATAATTATGAATTGAAGAAAAACAAGGTTAGCGTAGATCGCCGGGGCAACCGGTGGCAATCTGCATTCAGAATTGTCCCCATTAAAGATATACCAATGGGGGTGGCCATATATAAGTTGCAAAGAATTTAATAATTTGTAACAGGAGTCCTATTATGGGCAATAAGAACGATTTTGAGTTTATAAAAAGGTCCCCCTTGTTCAGGGGGCTTTCCGAAAAAAAACTGGCGCGCCTGATTCAAATCGCCGGGGTGGAAACCTACGACCCGGGTAAGACCATCATCTTTGAAGGGACCTCCAGCGACAGGCTTTTCTTTCTGTTAAGCGGAACAGTGGAAATCATCAAGTGGACCCCTGAGGGCAAGCTGAGGGTGTTGACCACCCTGGAAGAGAGAGGATTGTTTTTTGGCGAATTGGCCATTGTAGATGTCCTGCCCCGGAGCGCCACGGTGAGGGCCAAGACGAGGGTGGAGCTTCTGGTGTTCCATAGGGATAAGATGGTAGAGTTGTTCCGATCGGATCGGGAGATATTGGTTACGTTGGCTTTGAATGTAATCCGAGTTTTAAACCAACGGATCAAGGAGCTGAATGAATCAGTGGCTTCGCTATCGGTGTAGAATGGTAAAAGAGGATGGGGTGGAAACTTGAAGGAGGTCTTTAACATTATGTTAACAAGGAAAATAATCCTGGGATAAACTTCGAAACGAGGAAGGATGAAACTGAACAAAGAGAAAAAACAGTGGTTGACACCGTTCATTTTTTATCTTATTACATTGTTGTTGGCAATTAATGGATGTGGAAAAAAGGAGCCGAAAAAACAGGAGGAAGCCGGCCCAAAAATCCAATGGTTACACGACCCTAATGCCGCACTGGCGCTGGCCCAGGAAGAGTATAAACCACTGATGATTGATTTTATGGCCGAATGGTGCCCGCCATGCCGGAGAATGGAGGATTCCACTTTCAGCCATCACGACGTGATCCGGAAAGTTTCCTCTTTTATTCCCCTTAGAATAGATGTGGATAAACAGGGGAAAATCGCCAACAAGTATAATGGCAACGCCCGGAAGTATGGTGGTGTGGGCATCCCCAACGTACTCTTCATGACCGGGGATGAAGTGAAGCTCAAGCATGTAATCGGATACCGGGGACCGGAAGCGTTTCTTGCTGTAATGGACTCTGCACTGGCAATTTTGATTGCAGAATATTCCATTGGGGAAGAGAATAAAATATTCATCAAAACAGTTGAAGAGCTTAAGAATGTGCAGGTCTTATACCAATTACCAGACCTGAGACATCCATCACTCCGTATATATGATAACGCTTCTTTTGATTCCGTTCTGAAGATAACAGATGCATCAGATCTAACTAAATTCTCAGCATTTAACAGATATATGCTTGAAAAATATACAAAAAAGAAATTTTTTAAAAATAAAACCTTAATAAAAAGAATTAGAGAATCAGTCATCCTAGACTCTTTGGTATTATCCCTTACAGCAATCTATAATAAGAATAGTCTTGCTTATGGACGTTTTAGGGCTGATTTAATTCTATGGAGAAAGAGTTCATGGGGATACTCACTTGTGGCAATATATCCTGAAGCGGTTGGAGGTTCCTTATATTGTACACCAAAATTTTCGTACCAATCTCAGGATACTGTGGTGGTTGATTATGTAGTATTTGATGACGGAGATATATGGGGCGGAAAAAGTTTTTTTATTGTTTCTGAGGATTCAATTCGTCCGTTTATGCATGAATCGATTGAGGGTTCTTATCCAGGCTCTGAAGGCCATAGTAATCCAGTTGATGATGCAACCTCAAAGATCATAAAACGAAGTATCTATGATCAGAATGCTAGGGTTGTGGAAAGAAAGATATTATTTTACGCTAAGCATAAGGATGGTCGACCAGTTATGATACCTGCTGTTGTAGACTCATTAAAACTTTTTCAAGTTCCTGATAATTATCCATACGGTTCATCACCACCATTAAAGTATTTTAAAACAGTATTTGTAGGGGGAAAATCTGTGAGAGTTGGCCCAATCAGGGGGGGAAGCATAGCGGTATTCTGGGATAATAAATGGTATTTAGTACATAGAGAGGACTTTGGTTTTTCAAAACGTTGAGTCAATAGCCAAAGCTCCCGGCAGATGTTGCCTGCCCACCATTGGCCAGGTCAGTCAGGTTCTCGATTAAATTGTTTGATGAGGGGCCTGAACGCTATTCAGAAGCTCTGGGATGGGCAGTTTATCCATGAAAGTCTTTGTAAGTTTTTTTACTTTTAACTTGATTTTATCTGAAAAAATCCATATTATTAAATGAAATTTTTTGATGGGGGATGATGGGATCGGAAACAAAAAAATCTCTCAGGCGGATAAAAAATAGTGTATATCAAAACCTGGACGTTGAGATAGCCTATCTGTTTGGGTCCGGGGCTTCCAACAGGGCGGTCCCTGAAAGTGATGTGGATGTTGCCATCCTCTTTAAAGGGGATCATAAATCCCTGGAATTGTTCAGGAATACTGCGGTTTTACAAAGAGAATTCGCCAAGGAAGTTGAACGGGATATTGATATCACCATCCTGAATTATGGTTCCCCCTTATTACGTTATGAAGTTATCCGAAACGGGATGCTTCTTTACTGCAGCGATGACCGGCTTCGGGTGGAATTTGAACTGCGGACTTATCGGGAATACGACGATTACTGTCACCAACAGGACATATATTTTGAGCGCCTCAGAAAGAAATTAGAAAAACTTAACTATGATAAACCAGCGAGTAATAAAAGAAAGGCTTATAGAAATTGATGAGAATCTCAGGATTCTTGAGGGGATTCGATTGATTTCCAAAGAAGAATTTTGCCGGGAACCCAAGACATACAAGCTGGCTGAAAGATGCCTTCAACTCTGCATTGAATGTTTAATTGATATCTGTCATTATTTAATATCACAGTCTGATTGGCAGAAGCCCGTCAATAATACGGAAGCAATTTTAAGATTAGGGGAACATGGGGTTATTCCGATGGACTTCGCCGAGCGAATATCAGGAATGGTTAATTTTAGAAACATTCTCATCCATGCCTACTTGAAGATAGACGAGAATATCGTCTATGAGCATCTTACAACTATAGAGGACTTTCGGGTTTTTCAAAAACACATTTTAGAATATTTAAAAAAGTTACCCGATTCTTTTAGTTAATACTTTTTTGATAAATGCCGTTACCTAGTTATCATTCTTAATGCCCAATTTTCATTTGGCTTTTTTGTTTTATTCATTGACAACAAATAAATTTTTAACTATA
The DNA here is from genome assembly GCA_016783505.1 of Candidatus Zhuqueibacterota bacterium. GTDB lineage: Bacteria > BS750m-G25 > BS750m-G25 > BS750m-G25 > BS750m-G25 > BS750m-G25. Next base: position 19,346 of record JADHWK010000029.1, read on the forward strand.
TTTTAATATGCGTCGCCCTATCCTCTTATCCATCGCCATTGTAGGGTTCTCTTCATTGATCGCCCAGGTGATCTTCCTCCGCCAGTTTACCGTTATCTTCTACGGCAATGAGCTTACCCTGGGGGTCATTCTCGGAAACTGGCTTTTGTGGACGGCGGCCGGGAGCGGGCTGGCTACCCTGTTTCTGAAAAGGATCTCCTCCCCCCGCCGGCTATTTTCCACCCTGCAGTTCCTCCTCGCCTTTATCCTGCCCGCCACCCTGTTTCTCCTGCGGGCCAACCGCCTTTTACTGGACAGATCCCTGGGAGAAATTGTGGGCCCCCTTCCCATCCTGTGGGTCTCGGCCATCACCCTTTTTCCCTACTGTCTCATAAACGGGATTCTGTTCGCCCTGGGGGTCCACATCCATGCCGCCGATACCGACGAGAAAGGACAATCGGTGGGCTGGGTTTACTTAGCTGAGGCGGCGGGGTCGGCCCTGGGGGGCGCCCTTCTGGGATTTTTCCTCATCCGGGTGCAGCCCCCCTTCCAGATCCTCTTTTTGACCTCCTGTCTTAATCTGCTGGGGGCCTTGACCCTCACTGGATTTTTCTGGCAGATAAAATCCGCCGGAAGATGGCTCATCTTCGCCGTTTTCCTGATTCTGTTCCCGGCCCTCTCGCTGACCATCATTCCCCGGTTGGAAACCCTTTCCCAGCGGATCCTCTGGCAGGGGTATGAACTTCTGGAGACTAATGAGACCATCTACGGCAACATCGCCGTCACCCGGCTGGGGGAGAGCCGCAGCTTTTTCGAAAACGGCCTGTTGATGTTCACCAATCCCGACCTATTCTACGCCGAAGAGTCGGTTCACTTTGCCTTACTGGAACACCCGCAGCCCCGAAGGGTGCTCCTGATCGGGGGGGGAATAGGGGGGGGACTGAAACAGGTGCTGGCCCATCCCAGCATTGAAAGGGTGGATTATGTGGAGCTCGATCCGGGCCTGATCGAATTGGGAAGGGAACATCTGCCGCCGGAAGAGACAAATGCCCTGTCCGATCCCCGGGTGGCCCTGCACCACCGTGACGGCCGGGCGTTCATCAAAGGGACCAGCCAGACCTACGACGTGGTTTTGGTCAACCTGCCCGACCCCCATACCGCCCAGTTAAATCGGTTTTATACCCTGACCTTTTTCCAATTGGTCAAAGAAAAGCTGAACCCCGGTGGAATTTTGGCCTTCAGTTTGACATCGGGCGAAAATTTCATAGGGAAAGACCTGGGGTATTTCCTGACCTGCATTCTTAATACCCTCAAACAGGTCTTCCCCGACATCGTACTCATCCCGGGGGATACCAATTATTTTATTGCCTGCAAGAGCAAAGGGGTGCTGACTGAAGACCCCATGGTTCTGGTCCAGAGAATAAAAGAACGAGGTCTCCCCACCAAATTTGTGAGGGAGTATTACCTCCCTTACCGCATGTCCCCCGAAAGAATGAACTACCTTAAGACTAGATTGGCGGAATCTTCCAGTGAAGAGATAAATCAAGATTTCAGGCCGGTGGGCTATTTTTACGACATCGTCCTCTGGGACACCTACTTCCGAACCGGATTTAAGAATTTCTTCATGCTGATTTCAAAACTCAGTTTTGGGAGAATTGTACCTCTTCTCATCGGTCTTTTCCTGTTATATTTGGCCCTGTCTTATTTTCGCAGGAAAAAGAGGGGACTGGTCCTACCGGGGATTCGGCTTTCCGTGGCGGTGGTGGGGTTCTCCGAGATCGCCCTGGAGGTGATCGTTATTCTGGGATTTCAGATCGTCTACGGCTATGCCTACTACCTGTTGACCCTGATCATCGCCGGGTATATGGTGGGATTAAGCGGGGGGAGTTACCTGTGCACCCGGAAATTGGCGAAGATGGGAAGGCCCCTGCTTACCTTCAAAGCCCTGCAGGGAGCCATGGTGCTTTTGCCCCTGCTAATCATCGGCTTTCTGATGTTTAGTTCCCATCAGACGGGCATATTATCAACTATTTCTCTGGGTCTTTTCCCGGGATTGGCCATGTTGGCCGGGGGGCTGGGGGGATTCCAATTCCCATTGGCTAATCAACTCATTCAACGGGAAAATACTACCCAACGGGAAGCCGGGCAGACAGCGGGGCGGCTGTACGCCCTGGATCTGGTGGGCTCCTGTCTGGGAGCCTTTCTGGTGAGTGCCTTTCTGATTCCTATCATTGGAATCAGTGAAACCTGTTTTTTGCTGGCCGTCTTGAATATTTTTCCCCTGATTTTGCTATGGTGGGGAACAAAAGAAACCCCCAAGGGTTGATACCCTGCGGGGGTTTTTATCTTTTGGGGTTAGTCCCTGAGGGCCTTTGGCAAAAATAATCTCATGTTTTCATCTCCCGGGGCTATGCAGCGTTTAGCCCCGGGCGGATGCGTTAATGTTTGGACGTGATAACCAGAAACCAACTTTATTATAAAAAGTTGATTTCTAAATTAACATCTACTCCAGTTCTTCCTCCCCAAACACCTCAGCGGTGGAGGTTTCGATCGCCGTGTCCTTATCCTTCCAGGCATCCGGGGGAAGTCCCGCCTTTGGGGGCACAGAGGTTGGATCGGATCACGGCCCTCCCTCTTTTTCAAAATAGCTAATCATATCATAAAGGCTTTGCATGGCATAATCGTATCCCTTAGCTGCGTAATGGATGGTGTGGTTGAGCACACGGGCTAGCCATAGATGAAACAGCAGTTCTTGCCATGGTTTTTTAGCTTCAAGGAAGTTTGCCAGTAAAATCTTATAGGCTTCATACCAGGCTTCAGGGCTTATGAAACGTACGTCGGGACGAGAGCTATTCTCACTGCAGGCTAGCATACCCTCACGGATATTGGTGGGGAACAGGTCTAATAATTCCACCTCTTCTTTAGTCCAGTTCTCTCGCAATAGGGGTATTGTGCCCTCAAGGTCAAATGCTTTTTTCTCCCTTATAGCTTTAGGGACATTGGCCACTGCATCTTTTTTATAGACCATACCAGCAGTATCTATTTTTAGCGATTGGTTTTCCTTTATGATCGAGAAACATTCTATTAGCATTGTGTAAAGGTCGGTTAGCTTACCGTAGAGCTTGTGAAGTTTACCCTCCTCTATGTAAGATTCGTAAAGCGGGACTTTGTATCTACAAAAGCCAAGCGTATAAGCAGTGTCAACAGCCCAATCGCTATAATTTAGTACCAGACTATCGTTCGCAAGCCTCAGCGCCACTTCTCTTTTTATGGCTAGTTCGCCGCCAAGTGGCTGCTCAACATTAGCCAGTATAGTATGCGGCCAACAAGAGGCAAGCCCACATTTGGTGATGTTCCAGGTGATCATGGCATCTGTTGAGACCCGTGGAAAGAAGAACCGTACCACATCAAAGCCATCTTTGAGCTTTTTCTCTGCACACGTAATCCAATCCTGACTAAAAGTTAGAATGTCAGCATCATAAAAATGGATCGTCTGATAGGGGGTGCGGCTAATGAAGAAATTCAATGCAGTATTCATGCCATCACCTTTGCCGGCCCGTCGTTTGGTGCCCAGCCGAGTCTGAAGCATCAAATGCACCTTTTTGCTGTTTTCGTGTTCGATGGAAGGGATCGTTGCCTCAATCTCTTTGAAACAATCGTTCTTCTCATAACCGACACAGATTACAGCACCCACTTTAGGGTGCTTTATAACCTCCTTGATATTCTTGGTGAAGACTTGTACGTCTTCTTTTTTGAAGGGGAAACAAACTGCGCTTTTCGGATCTTCTCGGCTCATATGATAAAACAGTTGCCTCTCCCTATTTATCACAGAATGTCTTTAAAGAGAGGCAACCAGGGTCATAAAATTTAGACATTAGTCAACAGTTGCTTCAATCCCGAATGTTCGGCATTGAAGCATTACAGTAGGGTAAGATCACTCTAGCTCTTCCTCTCCGAACACCTCAGCGGTGAAGGTTTCGATCACCGTATTCTCATCCTTCCAGGCATCCGGGGGAAGTCCCGCCTTGTGGGCGCAGAGGTTGGACAGGAAGGTCTCCCGATCCCACCCCGTCTCATCAGCAACCTGGGGCAAAAATACCCCCTGGTTTGGTCCCCGCTTTACGATCACCCCATGCTTGCCCATCACGATTTTAGCCACGTCCGTAACCCTCTGAGGGACCGACAGAACGGATATTTCAATCGAGATGTCCTTCAGTTCCTCCGGGCTGACCGGGGGGAAGCGGTAGTCGTTAAGGGCGGATGATTCGGCCATCTCGCGTACCGTTAAGCCGAGGGGCTTGACCGGCAGGATGTAACCGATGCAGCCCCGGAGCTGCCCGTGTTTGTGGATGGTCACAAACGCCCCCCGATCTTCCTTCAACACGCCAGAACTGACCTTAAATTCGGGCACCTTCTCCCCCTGGACCACCTTTTCGATGGTGGTGCGGGCGATGTGGAGAAGCTCCCGTTTTTCCTCTCTGGAAAGCCCCATAGTTTCTCCCTGATTTTTTTCTTCGTCTGAGTTACCACCCCTCTCTCCTTGGCTTGGGGGGGGCTGCGGCCATTGACCGGTGAAGCAGATAGAGGCGTAGCTCACCGAGCTGGAATAATCCCCGGTGAGGTCAATGGAGGTGTAATAGTCCAGCAGCTTCCCCTTGGCTCCCTCAGGCAGGAGCTTTAAAAGAACGGCGATGGGCATGCGGCCGCAGATGGTGATGCCGGTATTGGTTAGATAGTCCAGAAGCCCATCGAAATCTCCGGCAATAATCAGGTCAATGGCCCCCTGATCCAGCTCCCCCAGACGGGCTTTCGTTCCCACCTCGGTGTCTTCCACAAAAGGCATGTAACCGAACCGCCGGCCGTAATGGGTAAAATCCGAGCTGGCAACCACCAGGGTTCTGGAATTCAGATGTTTAGCTATTGCCCCTGCGATCTTTCCATAGTCCTCATTAGTTAAAAATCCAATAAGAACCGGCACGATCTTAAAATCACTCAGGACTTCCTGCAGGAAGGGGAGCTGAACCTCGATGGAATGTTCCGGGCCATGAGCCTGGGGGACGGTGGAAAAAAGCTCCTTCTTTAAAAGCGCTTTACAAATTTCAAGGTCAAGGGGAACTCTTCCCAGGGGGGTTTCATAATAATCAACTGCGGGAATGGAGGCTCCCCGGAAGCTGGCGTAATGAGTGGGCCCGAGGATGATAACCCGATTGAATTCTCGCCCCCCCAACAATTTGTAACCGTATGCTGCCGCCCGGCCCGAATAGGTGTAGCCGGCGTGGGGGGAGATCAGGGCGATGATATCCCCGGCGATGGAGGGGATCTCCACCCTCTTTAGATAGGAGTTCACTTGGCCTTTGAGGATTACTGGATCGGAGGGATAAAAGCCCCCCGCCTGAGCGGGAGGCCTGACCCTTTCAGTTATGATGGACTGGGTCGCCGTTTCTCCCCCCCCTTTTTCCGGGGATGGTTTTTGGCCCTTGCATCCGATAAGAACGGATGCGGACAGCAAAATCATTATTATGGATCTGATCATTTTGATCCCCAATGCTAAATTTCAGTGTAAAAGTTCACCACGGTCCCGAGCATTCGGGATCACGGAACTGCACAGAAATCCTTTGCCCATTTCTAATCTTTTCCTGTGTTATTCTGTGGTGAAATATTGCATTTCAGCAAAATTTCTTGTTGCCTCGAAATTTACTCCAGTTTCAGGCTACGCAGGTAAGCTGATGAGCCCAGGGGTCGGCCGGTGGCCTTTTCTATCCGCCGGGTCCACTCCTCTGTTTCCCCCGCTTCGTACAGGTTCTTCACCAGCCACTGGCCCACGCCGACGGAGTCCACTACCCCCTCCCCAAACTTTGCCACCATGGTTTCATGAACCTGGGCGGAGATCAACGAGGACAGGAGATAATTTTGGAAATAAACCGGATAGGTGGTTAACAGGGTGTTGGCTGCCCAACTGGCCGGTTCGTCCTCGGAAATTTCCAAGAACAGGAATTGACGGATAAAGGCCTTATGGAGGCTGTCAAGATCGGCCCCTAAATTTCCATAGGCCTCTAGTTCAAAAGTAATAGTAGCCAATAGTGACCGGAGACCGTAGATTTTGGATTGGATTTTCGCCCTTTGGTAAACCGAGATCAAGCTATCCGGCACCTGAGTATAGGTTGTCAACCACAGGGGATCCTGGGTGTAATCAGCGATGATGTCGGCCAGTCCCTCGGAATAGCCGGGGCTAGTGTTGCCCAGCAGCCATTCGTACCCCTTGAGGATGGGCGGTTTCACCCGGGTATAGACCGCCTGGAGACCGTGCCCGTATTCGTGAAAGAGGATCCCGTAGAAGCGGTGGCCCTGCACCGGGCCGACCAAAAGCCGGTCATCTTCAGGGATGCGGACGGCCAGGTTGAGCCCTCCATAAGGGATGTCCTTGAACACCACCCTAATGGGGAGGGTTTCAATCGGGAAGCCGATGGCGTTCAAAAAACGGGTGAGGATGGGGAGGGCCTCTTGGGTAGTGAAATAGCTGTCGGGCAAGGAGGCCGTTTTATGTAAAAGATAATCCATATCCCAGGGATGGAGGGTCTCTACTTCCCATTGCCGCTTAAGGCTGTCCAGTAAGGTTTGGTAAGGCCGGCGGGTCTTTTCCTCCAACCCGGCCATAAGCTCCTCCAACCATTTCCGATCAACCCCCTGCAGGCTTAAGCAGAGGCTGGCGTAATCGGGGAAACCCAGCGCCCGGGCCTTTTGGTTCCGCATGGCCATTAGCCTTAATAGATCCCCTTCCACCACCGATGAAAGCTGGGCGGCAACACCCCAGGCCCGGTGTCTTTTTCCCGGATCGTCCTCCAGACGCAGGATTTGGGAAATTTGGGCCCTGGATATCGCTTCACTGTTTAAACGATAACTAAAATCAGCGATTATCTTCTCCAGTTTATTTTCCAGGGAGTAGATTTCCGGGTTATTATCCACCGTCGCCCCCAGGAAGCAGCGGTGCCAGAGCTCCAGCCGGCGGGCCAGGAGGGGGTTGTCCTGGGTCCCGATGCGACCCTGCCAAGTATCCACCGTCTTTTGGTACTCTTCGTTCAAAAGGATTTCGGCGAATTCCTTTTTTACCGAATCCAAGTCCGCCGGACCCTCACCTGTGTAGATATTCCAATTGGCCTCGCCCATATGAACAGAGGCCATCTCCAACTTAAGCTCGAGACTGTCAAGCATAGTGATCAACGCTTCAACTTGGTTGATATCAGTCCCGAAAAAGCCCTTTTCCCTCATGGTTCCGCAGCCGAGGATCATTATAATGATAAGAATAAAGATGAAATGGCTAAAAGGAAAATAATTAATTTTTTTATACATCCTATAAATTCCCGGCCTTAAATTATTCTCAATTCCTCCTGCCATTTAAACGAATTTAGCCCCTTTTCGACAGAAAGGAAAATCGCCTTACCCTTGTCCCCCCCTCTCCTCCGCCTCCCTGCTCCTTTTGCTTTAATTTGAAACATCAGGGCCATTTCTTATCTTTACCAATCTGAGGCCCTATTTCCACACCCCGGGAATGACTTCCCCGCAAGAGGAACATTTTCCCCCGTTGAGCTTTACATCCAAAATGGTATACCCAATGCGGTGGATGATGGTTTCCCCGCACGATGGACAGGTGGTGCTCTCGCCGGGGTGGCCGGGAACGTTCCCGATGTAGACATAATGCAGCCCGGCCTCCAGGGCGATGTCCCTAGTTCTCTCTAAGGTGGATACTGGGGTAGGGGGGATGTTCTTTAGCTGATACTGGGGATAGAATCGGGAGAAGTGAAGGGGCACCCCAGGGCCCAGCTCAGAGGCGATCCAGCGGCACATGGCCTTCAGATCCCCCGGCTGGTCGTTCAGGGTGGGGATGATGAGATAGACGATCTCCGTCCACATACCCATATCCTTGAGAAGTACCAACGTATCCAGCACCGGTTTCAGTCCCCCCACCACGAATTCCCGGTAGAATTTCTCAGTGTAGGCTTTAAGATCTATCTTGACGGCGTCCAGCACCCGGCACAGCTTTTTCATGGGCTCCTTGCTGATGTAGCCGTTGGTGATCATCACTGACTTTATCCCCTGTTCCCGCCCCAACTCGGCGGTATCGTACATGTATTCGTAGAAGATCACCGGTTCGGTGTAGGTGTAGGCGATGGTGGGGCATTTTCGTTGGACGGCGAGGCGAACGATGGCTTCCGGGGGGCCGTCCAACCCCGGCTCTTGCTCGGGCCGGACCTGGGAGATCTGCCAGTTCTGACAGAATTTGCAGTTGACGTTGCAGCCCACGGTGGCGATAGAGAGCGCTTCGGTGCCCGGAAGAAAATGAAACAGGGGTTTCTTTTCAATGGGGTCGAGGTGGAGGGAGCAGGGTCGGGAATGGACCAGCGTCCAGTAGATTCCCCCCCGGTTCTCACGGACCCCGCAGTAGCCCCGCTCCTGGTCGTCAATGACGCACTCCCGGGGGCAGAGGGTGCACCGGATCTTCCGATGGGGTAATCTTTCGTAGTAGCGTGCTTCCACCAGAAATTCTTCGGCGGCGGATTCAAAATAGGGGGGGCGGGAGGCCAAGGCCTTTCTGGCTAAAGGAAAGACCCCGGCCCCTACGGCGCAAAAGGCCGCCGAGGTCTTTAGAAACTTCCGTCGGGATATGTGACCGGGTTTCATCATTATCAACACATCACAATAAATCAAGGCTATATGGAATTGACTGAAATTCAGAGAGCTTAAAAATTATTGTATCAGTTCATTACTACATTCTATTTTCTGAATCTTTTTGCCCTTCTGAAAGTCCCCATTTGACCCCCCCTTTTATTCCCCCCTTTAATAAAGGGGGGCTAGGGGGGTTAGTGGGTGGTAACCACCTTTAAAAAAAGAGGGGGAAACGAAACAGAATTAAAACAAAAGATCATCATATTAACTTTTTTTTACTTTGGTGATTTATCGCCAAGTGACCCCGATACGTCGGGGGTGGCTGAACTGTTACAGATTATTTAATAAGCAGGATCTTTCTGATAGATATAAATTGGTTCGCCTGGAGTCGGGCGAAGTAGACCCCGGAAGGGAGGTCCCTAGCATCCCATTGGATGCGATAGTCCCCGGGGTTCTGAACATTATTGACCAAACTAGATACCCTTTGACCCCTGAGATTGTAAATCCACAAGGTCACCTTAGCTTTTTCTGGGAGTCGGTAACGAATTATGGTTGTTGCGTTGAAGGGATTGGGGACGTTTTGAAATAGCGTAAAAGATTTTGGGCTGAACTCATTTCTCCCTTGGTCACTAATCCCGACGACCACACAGGTGAACAGGCCATCCTCAGTTACCGCTGAGGGGTTTCCCCCGTTGAACACAA
>JADHWK010000030.1 GCA_016783505.1 Candidatus Zhuqueibacterota bacterium
CACGGACCATGGCCCAGGATAAGTCAAGTCCATCTACTTTATATCCCTTCTCTTGCAATTTTTCCGCTAATTTCCCTGTACCGCAAGCCAGCTCCAGGATCCCACTTACCCGCATTTCCAGCCCGGTCCAGATGGACTCAACATAATTTGCCCAGCGCTGGTAGTCCACGTGGTCCATTACCTGGTCATAAATGGGAGCCAGACCCTCGTATGGTTGAACCTGGATCTTCTTTCCCATAGTATTGACAATTTTCAATTGACAAATGACTATTGTCAACAGATTATTTTTTCAATTTTCAATCGTCAATCTTCACTTATTACTTGTTCTGGCCAGTCTAATGGCGGTCTGGATAGCTTCTTTCATACTGCCCTCATCAGCTACTCCCTTACCGGCGATGTCGAAAGCGGTACCGTGATCCGGGGAGGTGCGGATGAAAGGCAGTCCGGCGGTAAAGTTGACCCCAAAAGAACCCCCCAAGGAGCTGTAAAGCTTGACCGGGATCAATCCCTGGTCGTGATACATGGCCACGGCGGCATCCAGGCCGTAATCAGACCAGCGGGCAAACAGCGAATCGGCCGGATAGGGGCCCCGCACATCCATTCCCCCGGCTCTCATTTCCTCAATAGCCGGTGAGATGATCTTTGACTCCTCCTTCCCAAACTTACCCCCCTCCCCGGCGTGGGGGTTTAATGCACACACCCCAATCCTGGGATGGGGTATCCAGAAGACTTCAGTTAAAGCTTTATGAATAACGTTGGTCTTCTCCGTTACTTTCCGTTTGGTTAATTGGGTGGCGACTGCCGCCAAGGGCAAGTGAGTGGTAACCAGACCGATGCGAAAAGAGCCGTTTAAGAACATCATGGCAAAGACCCGGGTTCCGGCAAGCTCGGCTAAAAATTCCGTCTGTCCCGGAAAATCGTAACCGGCCTGGTGCATGGCCTGCTTTGATAGCGGAGCCGTTACCAGTCCATCGGCGGAACCCCCAAGGCATAGCTCGGCCCCGATCTTCAACGCCTGAAGGGCGGCCCGGCCGGCGTGTTCGGAAACCTTACCAAGGGCAATCCATTCCTCCCGAACCGGAACCCTATCCAGCACCCCCACTATTTCAGGATCAGAGGAAATTTCCCCAGGACTTTCCACTCGCTGAAGCTTAAATCCTAACAGGTTGCCCTTTACAACTAAAAGTTTAAAAGTTTTCTCGAAAACAGTAAAACTACCGATCAGCACCGGGCGAAATGAGTCCCGAAATTCGGGTTCTGCCAGGGCTTTGAGAACCACCTCAGGACCGACCCCGTTGAAATCCCCCATGGTGATGGCAAGGATGGGGTTGGCTTTTCCCAAATGGTTACCCCGTAAAAATTTTCTGATTAGTCGGGCGTCCGACCGATTACCAGATTAATTTAAATTTAAGGCAATTTTACCAAAAAGTCAACCAAAAATAAAAACAACAGTTCACCACTAAATTTTATTTCTGAATCTTTTGGCCTTTCTCAACAAAGTCCCTTTTAAACCCCCCCTTAATAAGGGGGGGGTGGGGGGGATTTAGGGGGGAAAACAACATAGAGCCAAATTTGATGATTTTCATATTCTTTTTTTTTTTTTGTTGACTCAGTTGCTGAAATGTTACAAAATAAAAACAAAAAAGCCGATCCTTACCAATCGGCTTGCTTTAGACTAACCTTGTGCGGCACTCAAATCACGGCGCCGCATTCCACATGATAACGTTATTTGAGATACAACATCTTCTTCAGACTTCGAAAATCCCCGGCCTGAAGCTCGTAAAAGTAAAGACCCGTCGCCTGGTCATTGGCGAACCAGGTCACCTCTTTGACCCCGGCTTCCATCTCCCGGTCAACGAGGGTGGCAATCTCCTGACCCAGAACGTTGTAGATCCTTAAAGATACCCAGCTTTTATCCGACAAGCCAAAGGTGATGGTGGTCTTCTTATTGAAGGGATTGGGAAAGTTCTGTGAGAGAAAGGTGGCCTGGGGAATGCCCCCCTCTTCGCCTTCTTCTTCAATCAGGACAAGGGGGAGGGTGGTGATGACCCGCAGGGTCCAGTCATTGAGGATGCCTTCATCCCCGAGGGCCACATCGGCCACGAAAAGTTCCCATTGGCCCTGAGCAGGCTCACCGACAAAATCCTCAAGACTACCCGGCCCGGGAAGGGGACTATCCCAGGTGTACCACAGGTTCAAGTTGGGAAAGTTAAACCCATTACGATCGTGGAGCCTCACCGTGGTTCCCCCCGGCGAGGTGAGCTCCACCACCAGGTCGCTGACCCAGGGATGAACAATATCCAGAAATACCTCGACCCCCGCCACCTGGATGTCATCGTCTACCCGGCAGATGCTGCGAACCCGTTCCAAATTATTGTCGGGAATGGCCAGATCGGCCCGGCCTCCATAGTCTGCCACCAGGGCCCGGATCAGTTCAAATTCCACATCCGGGGTGGTCTGATCTTGTAAAACGGTTACATCGGATCTTATCTGGGGGATAAAGTCGGGATGGGATGCCCGCAGGGTATAGGAGCCCGGATAAATCCCCCCGATTTCAAACTCGCCGCTGGTCAAGGTTACGGCGCTTAAATCCGTCCCCACTAGGTTTACTACCACACCGCTGTTGTTGTCCTGGCCTGAAAGGTCCACCCTGCCGGATATGGTCCCGGGCTCCCCGGGCTCAGGGGACAGCAGATAATTAACCGTATTAACCAGCAATTGGGCACCGATTTCCCGATCCATGGCCCGGTAGTTAAAACAGAAAAAGACCACTTGGGCACTAGCGGGATGGCTATTGTTATCATAGACCAACACCCCACCCCAGTCAGGATCAGAACCCCAGGTATAAACGGCGTAGGCATCTGCGGCTGGCCGATTGCCATCCTGATCCCCCCATCCCTGATATGCGATCCCCAGGCTCTGGGGTAAAACATAAGGGAAGGTGGCAATGGGATGTTGGCTGAACTCAAGCGTTAGCGGGCCGCCCTCGTCAGCACCCCAGTCGGACACATGAAGGACCTTCCGGGCAAACGCCCAGTCGCCCGGGTAGGCGAGGAATTTATATCCCAATTCACCCCCTTCGAGCAACAATTTTCCCCCCCGGGCCACATAGCTTTTCAGGGAGTCCCGGAGGGTTGAATCGGGTAAGGGATCGAGGGCACCCCCACTGGAAAATACAATGAGGTCGTAACCATCCCAGCCTAAGGAATCAAACTGCGATACCCCATTAACCTGATAACCATAAGCTTTAAGGTCATCCATCACCAGCGGTGCCGAGGGGACCGGCGGGGTGAAGGCCTGAGTGATAACCGTTTTATCCTTGAGTATTTTGGAAACCTGACCCCCCGTCCCCCCTTTATCCTCGATGACCAAGACTCTGCCCGACATCCGCTCCAGTTCAAAATCCAGACGGAGGCTATCGGTATCTAGGATTACCGTCAAAAGATAGGATATATAATGGGGCGATTCGACCCTAAAAAGGTAACTGGAATAGGGAAGCTCCATCTGATAGGAGGGATCACAGGCCGAATCGGCCTCGACGACAGCATAGGGTTCATCCTGGGCATCCTGCCGAAAGATGGTAAGCCTCCCCCCCAGGGGTCTTGAGCTATCTTTTCCCCGGATAAATCCCCAGATCCGGGTTTTTGGGGCCGGGGTAAGCACCAACGCCACCTGGTTGGTATCTACCTTTAACAGATACGGTTCATAATAAGGGACAAAGCCAAACGCCGAGACGTAAAGGCCATATATCCCTACGGACAGATCCCTCTCTACCACAAAACGACCGTCCTCATCGGTCAGGACGGAAAACCAGGGGGGCTCTAGTCCGGGATCTGCCCCCCCAGGGTATAGTTTGACCTCCATCCCCGGAAGGGGCTCGCCGGTCTCCATCACCCTCACCCTTCCCGTCAGGCTTCCGAAGGCGGGGCGCACCGGGATGCTCTTCTGGTACAATCGGTAACCGGCCAGCCCCAGAACTGCCCACAGCTCTCCGGTAGTGGGCGGAGCAATCCGCAGGGTGTCCCCCCCAAAAGCCGTGTCAACCCCGCACCCCTTTACAAAAAGGGTGGCCCCCGGGGGTTCTGAAAAAAAGGTTATCACCCCCGGCCAGGTATGGGTCAAGGCGCTGTCCAGTCCGATGTCCGGGGTTGAAACCTCTATCCCCGCATTCAGCAGATCAAGGGCCCCAACAACGCGGATGGAGTCAACAAACAGGTCGTAGTTCTCCCCGGGCCGTCTTCCGGTGATCAGCAACGTCTCACCAAAGAGGGGGAGGAAGGACAGGCTGCAAAGGCCTGAAGCATCGGTGGTATCGGTCACCGGGGCTACGCCCCACCCGGAAACCCCGATCACCGTCCCCGGCAGGGGCAATCCCATCGTATCCCGAACCGTCACCGCTATCCGGGCCTCCTGGTTCACCACCACCGTGTCGGGGTTCAGGATGACCCTGGTTGGCACTAAGGCCATTACCGTATCTATGAAAGCCTGATAGCCATTTTTGACAACGGAGAGAATCAGGGGGCCCTCTTCGGCAGGAACGGGGTTAAGGGCCAAGCTAACCCTCCCCAGGGGGTCGGTAGCCCCCTCCCCGTACCAGACCCCATCCCCGAACAGGGTCACCCAAGCCCCTGGAATCGGTCCGCTTAGGGATTGCACCCGAAGGGAGTACTCCGAATGGCCCAGGGGGAGAACAGGGCAATAATCAACAAAAAGTTTTTGGGGGACGCCCATCAGCAGCGGGAGTGCTGGGTCGCTCAGAAGATGGTAGACCTCAAAATAATGATGGGCCCGGTTCAATCCACGGGCGTAGACGGCCATTTTGGCCGCTAGCCCAGCCATTCCCAGCTCCAATAATTCGGGGGACCAGTCCCCAAACATCCCCTGACCCATCCAGACCTCCCCTTCCCCCCGGGCCCCCGGAAAGGCCGGCGCCCCAGGCTTCACCCGAGCTACTTCATCCTCCCCATCCCCGGAAAGAGCCCAGGTGGAGTCACAAATAATACCCAGCAGTTCGGTGGAATGTCGGATGATCCCCCGGCCGGCGGGCGCCTCAGGTGGCCACCGGTCCAGATAGAAATTCAGATAAGAATCGTCCCCCCCAACGACTGAAAAAATCCCCTGGTCATATCCGATCAGCCGGTCGAGCACCGTTCCCAGTTCCTTAGGATCAGACACTAAAAGCCGCCCCAGGGCGATGTCCGGTATCCATTCCCCCCCATCCATGACCGAGTAGGGAAGATCGGTAGTAACCCCCGGGGTGGTGCCGGTAAAGGCCGGGACATCCCCCATGTCCCCCAGCAGCAGGACATAGGCCGGGGGGATCTCCCCGTAGCGGTATTGATTGAAGATATAATTTCGAATAGCATGCTGGCTTTCCCCCAGTTCGGTCACCGTCTTGACGTCCATCCCAAAACCCTTCTGCCGCTTCCAATGGATAAAATCAGGGAGTTTGGGGTCATCGGCAAACCGATCCCCAACGATCAAAAGATACGCCGGTTTTTTCCCCTGGCCTATCCCCGCACCCCCGAAGGCCTCGGGGTTTAAAAGGAAGGAATTGGCAATGGCCTCAAACCCGGGCAGGTAGTATCGCTGGGAGACGGCCTCGGTGGTGGCAGGATCGGAATCGGAGAGCTGAACTTCCAGGGTTGCAGTGGTGAAAACCGTCAAGCTCCGGGAAGCAGGTTGATAATGGATAGGATAAAAGGCCACCCTTGCCATCCGGTAGGCCCGGAAGATGGACACATCGAGGATTTCAACCCGGGGGGATGGATAATCGGCTTCGGTGGCATAAAACTCCTCATCGAAGGCAAATTTCCCGATGGACTTATCTTCGCCCTCAAGTACGGGTTTCTGAACAGGAATCAGGGGATAGTTCAACCCGTGGTCATATAAAGAAAAGGTTTTAACGGTGGAATCAACTACCTGGACGGAAACCCCGGCACCCCAGGGGATCCGCACCAGGGTAATGATAACCGGCAATTTCGCCTTACCTGGATCGGAAGTGTAGAAAAAATCCCCCAGGGAAATCTCGGCAAAGCTGCCCTTTGGGGTCTGCTTTTCTTCAACAAACATCCCCCCCAGGCTCACCGAGTATCGGACCGTCCCATAATCGGACCCTAGATGGAGGACCTGGGCCGGGCCCGGTGGGGTCTCCCCATCAAAGGCCAGCCATTCTGGGGCACCCAAAACCGGGAGGCCGATTAGAAAAATGATAGAAACTAATAGCCGAATCATTACCAAGTTGTAATTAGCCCTCTTTAATTTTGAAAAAGTTGTTTCTGTTTTTCCAAAGGTTTTTTAATCTCCTTAGGAATGTTCATTTTATCTCAATAATGCCATTTCACATAACGGTTTCAGCATAAAAGAAGTCCTGAGCGTTAGCGAAGGATTTGGGTGATCCCGACAGAGTCGGGAGAACCTTTTATGTTGTGTTAGGCGATGCGGCGGGCTTACTTTATCCAACATCTCATCTAAACCTTTTTAATACTGTTTTTTGGATTACTTGAAAGCGGTCTTTGACCCCAAAATCTTTATACAAACTTTCTGTTAAAGAACCCTCTGGATAATTTGTTTTATCCTGTATTGCCATAAGTTCTGTTACAACAAGCATAAATTCCACTGTAAATTCTCCAACTTTATCTAATTCTTTAAATGGCTCAATGTGTTCAGGTTTAAAAAATTGGAGAGTTGGCGGGAATGAATTTACAGGTTTAATCTGTTTAAGCATTATTGGAATATGGTCTTTCAATTTTAGAGTTAACGATGGATTATAAGCGTGTTTAACATACATCTTAACAGTCATCTATTTCTGCCAAGATATCTGTTAGCTCTGTCAAAGTCCACTTACGACCGCATTTACAGTCTCCATTGTATGTATTCGGATACTAACCACCCTCGACTTCGAGCATTACTTCTCTCCCACATAAACATTTAATCGTCACTTCATTCTGCATATCTACCTCCTTCATTTTTCGATGGTTCCAAATCGTTCTCGCTTTTCGTCATGAAACAACATCGAATTATAAAGTACCCTAACTGGTTGTAAAATTTAAACAAAAATCTTCATTTCTTCCTTCGGTTATTTGTTAGATATTTCCTCTGTTCCTCAAGAAGTGTAAGTTGTCGTTCTATATTTTTAATCTCGTATTTTTTCAATCTTAATTTGTATTTTTCTTCAATAAGTCCTTTAGTCAGCCTATCAAGAATCATCTTGTAGTACTTTTCATCTATTTCTGCGGAAATATATTGCCTATTGAGAACTTTACATATCTCTATTTCAGAACCACTACCACCAAAAAGAATCAACACAATCTCGTCGGGTTGAGTACAAGACTTTATTAACATTTCAGAAAGTTTTTGTGGTATCTGACAGGCATGGAACGTCTTTTCTCTACTCACATTTTTAACCAAGTCAAAATAAAACCAATCATAGGGCATCCTTCCTGTTGAACCATTTGCTAAGTTTTTTAAAATCCGTCTATCTGTTGGATTCTTATAAGGAACTGCTACATTATTTTTGTAAAATTTGTTGTCCCTTGTCTTTCGACAATGCAGGATACTTCTATGGGCTGTGGTAAAACGTTTTGGAGTGTGCCCTACATTTGTATTATATACCCAAGCATAATCATAAACTCCATAGCATGCCTCGTCCAAATATTTTACTCTCAAATAAGCGTTCTGTTTTGGATAGTTTATTAAAAACATATTCCCTGTGTCTTTTAATACTCTCATAGATTCCCTTGCTAATTCGATATACCATTCAATATATTCATTAAAATTTTTTGTGTACGACTTATCTCCATATTTCACCCCAACATTATAGTCAGGATCTCCATATACCATATCAACACTTTTGTCAGGTAATTCCTTCAATACCTCCATAATATCTTTTAGAAATACTTTATTTAGGTAACTCTCGATATCCTTATTAGCACCCATCTATGCCTCCTTCAGGGCATTATATAACATTGCTCGCCCTTTATAATTCCAATACACAATGTCTTCCATAATAAACATCCATTTTATCACTTTCAAAAGGATATCGCCCCTTGCACCTGTTTCAAATGATGTTTGTAAATCAGAATAATTTTCCAACAGTTGGTCAACATCATTTTCTGAGCACTCGTATATTGCAGTAAGCGCGTGCAATAAAACACTAAACTTTTGTGGGTTTTCCTGTTTTTTATTTTGAAAGTCGAACTTAATCTCATCATGTGAGCCTTTCCCCAATCTAAATTCTTTCAACACTTCCACTTTAAAATCAAAGTTCCATTTATTCAAGCCTCCTGGCCTGAAGATAAAAAGTTGCTTACCAATTGATAAATTCTCCACGGGATAACGGAATTTTATCCCTTTTCCTCTTTGTTGGCTTTCAACATCAATAAATGTATTTACGACTTTTCTCACTATTTCATGACGAGCCATAGAACCCTTAATTTCAATCATTTTTCCAGTAATAATGGTTGTATCTTTTTTCTTCATGTTTTCATCTCCTTTTCAGGCGACCAATTGCGCCTAACGTCCGAGCGTATCTGAAGTCCAGCAGTCAGGCTGGATTTGGGCGGAGTGCCAAAGGCACGAAGCCAGATACGCTCTGTTATATGAAGTGGGGGTCATTCTTATGGCACCTGCCATTCTACACCACATATTTTAAACAACCCTGTGCTGAGAAGTCATAATAGTTTCTGCTGAGAAACGTCTTTAATAATGTATGGAGAAAGCCACTCCAACAGTTCACTCTGTTGTGGAGGACAAATACCTCGTGTCCTCAAAAGCCTCTGCATAATGTCATAAACCAAGGACCAATCAATCTCTTGAAGTTTGGATGAATGTTTCTGGATGTTCTTCACTACTTGATAAGTTTTGTAAGGAATTGTGATGCAGGTAAGCAGGGTGTTCAACCGTCCAGTCTTCCAATCCTTTCTGAATGTTGGTCTTCCATCCTTAACATTATACTTCACATCCTCGTTCCACCCGAGGATATCCATGAAATGTAGGAATCCAAGGAGACCATACTCCATGAGGTCACTGATAGATTTTTCCAATTCTTGGATACTATCAGCAATCTTTTGACTCGGTTTGTATCTAATGATACCTTTCTTATCTTCTACATGATCCAATAGGTAAGCGTTCCTGTAAATCAAGGTTAGTACTGCTCTGAATATCTCAAAATCATAAACAGAAATCTTGGAGAGTTGTTTCCAAACAGTATCGAATCCATACGGTTCGTCTGCGTGTCCCACACAAGGTATCATATCATTTGGATTGGGATTTCTTGACTTAAAAACCTCCTTCCCAGGCTTGAGGAAATAGACCTCCACACCATTAGGAAGTGTAATAATGGCATGTTTTTTGGGAGAATCTAAGGAAGGCCCAGCTTCCCAACTAAGCGCCTCCGAGATTCTCTTTATTCTCTTATTCTCTACCTCTTTGGGCTTACCTTTCTGGAGTTCTGTTCTTAAAAAATCAGGGTAGTTTGGATTTTCGGGTCTCCCTATAACTTGTTTTTTTGCCATTTTAATTCTTCCTTAACTCTTTCTCAGGACTAATACGGTTTCTTCTCTTATAATTCCCTCACTGCTTTTTTGCAATTTTCTCCCAACGAGCCTATCAATCTTGAAACCTAAATTTTCAGCTATTTCTAATAAAATTTTGTCGTTAGGAACTTCAATAGAATTGCCACCAACTATAAAATGATTGTTCCCAATGACAATTGCAGATTTACCCCCTTTCCTTAATACCCTCTTCATTTCTCTCAAAGTTTTGATCATATCAGTGTAAAACTTAAAACTACGAAGTCCTGCTTGCTGACGTCCATTTGAGATTAAATAATTAACAACCTTACTACCCGTTTCTGAAAAATCTGTTAAATTTTCATCCTTTTTAGTGAGTTTTTCCATTAGTTCTTTTCTATCATAGTTTACTCTTGGATTTCCCATCATATCTTTTCCTAATTTCTCGATAGATCCTGCCAATTCAAGGAGGACTAATTGAGGGTAGTCGTTTTTTATATAATCCAGTGCTACTGCGTAAGGGGGAGAATTTACTATACCACCTATTGATTCAGAGGATATTTCTTTCTTCATATTTCTCGTGTCAGCAATATATGTTTTAGATTTTCCTAATCGAATTTTTAAAGTTTTGTTCAATCTTTGAAAGAGAAATATTCTAAGGTAAAGATTATTAAGCCTTCCACGAAATACGTCTAAAAACTGGTCGCTTGTTCTTCGAGCCACATCACTAATCGTTCCACTTAATGATAGAAGCAAGAAATTTCTTATTTCTTCATCATTTATATTCTTGAGTAACTCTCTGGCTATAAGAACTTGTGGAACAGTTTTCTCCTTATCCCTTAAAGCATTCTTTAATTTTATGCACAATTGTTTCGATTTCTCCGAAATCCAATTATAATTGACCTGTCCCCTAAAAAATGGGAGACTCCCATATGTTCCTCGCTTCCAACTGTATATCTCTTCGGTTAGTGTCTTAAGATACTCGTTAATGCTGTCTTTCAATCTGGAAGTTTCAAGATTTAAAGAGTAGCACTTTACATTACTCATCAAGACAGAAAGAGGATTTATCTCAACTCCAACACTATCGAGCCCTAATAAAGAAGCTTCTACTAATAGTGTCCCGCTTCCAGCAAAGTTATCAAGAATAATTCCTTTATCATAAGGATAAATATTATTTAATAATGCTCGAACCATTTTAGGGTGAAATTTACCTTTATATGGATGGAAATAATGAGTGAGGTATAGGGAAGGCTCTTCTCTTATTGCAAAGTAGTCTTGAAGCCTTTTACCTATGCTTAGAGTAGAAGATGCGGGAATGCGGTATATATCCTTTATGAGATGAGAAAATAATATTTCCACATTCCGTTCAACTTCCCTTTCGTTTCTACTAAGTTTTGAGATATACTGTGATTTTTCAAGGAAATATTGATTTGTGATAAATCTGAAAAGAAGAAGACTGTCTTTTCTAAAGTAATGGACGTTCTTCTCCACTACTCCATCAGGAAATATATTTCTTAATAATTCGGACGGCGATTTATTCTCGCTCATAATTAGATAGATTTCTCGAGTATAGGATAGCCGTTTTACTAATTTAGAAATATCTCCCATTGTTTCAGATGTCCCAAAATATCCTTGAATCCTACCATATGACAACTCATGGGTTATAAAATCTTGAATTCTTATAGATGAATGTGTGAACTTATTTAATGGTTCCTCTTTTAATTTATCTGCAAAATTATAAATAGGCTTTACCATCCCAAATAAACTCTCTAATTCAAGTTTAGCAAAATCTGTAGCCTCATGTTCGCTCTTTATATTGTTAAAGATTTTAAAATAAAAATAAAACATTTTATCTCTCCACTAATTTAAGACCGCCGTTTCGCTTAACGTTTGAGCATTTACGAACTTGCGAAGCAAGTTGGGCGAAGTGAAACGAAGCCGTAAATACTTTGTTATCTGCCGTCGTCATTCAGTAGACTTCTGTAACTGGTGTTGAGCGATTAAATTACGAACCTCAGGAACTAATTCATACGGAATCTCCACCATACTCTGGCCCTCTTGTTCGTATGCTGCTTTATCTCCTGCTAAGGCTTCCTCTTCGGTCTGACGCTCGTAATAGGCTAAAACACGACGGACTCGGTCTTCGTCCCATCCGGGTGGAAACTTATTCTGCTTCATCTTTAGGCTCTGGGTCCGGTACATAAATAACACGCAGATACCGACCAGCTTGTGTCTGACCAATAGCCACACGTGATCCTTACATTAATTTCTTCCGAAAAAGACGAGCTTTCTTAAAGTAAGAAAAAGCCTTTGAAGGCTTTTTTGAAAAGTATGCTCTCTCACGCTGAGGATTATATTACAAAAAAAATTGGAAAGAGTCAAGTCTTTTGTTGAAAAATTTCCACTTGATTATCGTCTATCCCACAATCCTTCCCGCTATCGCATTCACCCTCTCAACAATCTCCTCTTCATCATAGCCCACAATTTTCCCTTCCCTGACAACAACATCTCCATTCACGATTGTATACGCCGTTTCATGGTTATAACCTGAAAAAACGATGGCGGCAAGGGGATCTTCAAGCGCACCCGCATACTGGAGTTTAAACATATCATACAGGGCAAGGTCTGCACCCATACCCTCCTCTATCTTCCCAAGCCTCGATAGTTTTAATAGATCTGCACCATTCCTTATAGCCATATAGAGCGCCTGTCGCGCCGTCAATGCATCGGGGCCATATTTCACCCTCTGAGCAAGCATGGCATTCCTTACCTCTCCGAGTATATCGGATGAATCGTTAGAGGCAGATCCATCCACTCCAAGCCCCACCCGGATTCCCATATCCAGCATCTCCTTCACCCTTGCGATACCGGATCCAAGCCTCATGTTGGATGTGGGACAGTGAGAAATACCCGTGTTTGTATCTTCCAACACTTTAAGCTCATCATCACTGAACCATATCCCGTGGGCAAAATACACATCCTCCCCAAGCCATTCCCAGCCTTCCATGAGAGCAAGAGGCCTTTTTCCGTATTTTTCAAGGCAGTAAATCCCTTCATCCTCTGTCTCGGCAAGATGCGTATGGATTACAACACTGTGAGTCCTGCCAAGCATTGCCGTTTCCATCATCACATCTTCATCCACAGAAAATAGGCTGCAGGGCGCCAGCACTATCTTTCTCATTGCCAGCGGATCAGAATCATGAAATTTCTCAATCACCCTCACCATGTCTCTGATCACCTCTTCGGTATTTTGAACCACATGATTTGGGGGCAGCCCCCCATCACTTTCGCCCCTTGTCATAGATCCCCTTGAGGGAGAAAATCGTATCCCGGCCCTCGCAGCCGCTTCAAACTGAATTCCCATCATGTCACCTTTGAAGTCCTCAGAATACAGGTACATCTGATCTGTGGTTGTAGTGGCACCGGTTTTCAGCAGTTCAGCGCTCCCCAGAAGGGTGGAATAATAAATGGCCTCCTCATCCATGCGCCCCCATATGGGATACAGATAAACAAGCCAGTCGAAGAGTTTTGCGTTCTGCGCCCCCGGGAGATTCCTTGTAAGCGTTTGAAAAAGATGGTGATGGGTGTTGATCATTCCGGGTATTACCAGAAACCGGGAGCAGTCTATCACCTCGGTGTTCATTAACTCCTGGGGGAATAACTGTATGGCAGGTGCTATCTTTTCTATAACATTTTCCCTGATCAAAATGTCATGGTTTTTTAGCTCATCGTCTTTATCATTAAAGGTAGCAATGTAAAAACAATTCTTAAGCAGTATCATTTTAAAACCACAAATAAACCTAAGACAAATGCTAATAACGTATCTCTTGTTAATTGCCATCTAAAATAAAACAAGTTCAATGGAAATAATCTTCATAAGAAAGGCATAGAAAGTATGAATCGCAAAAAGCAATTGTTTAAGTCTAACACCAGCCGGCATCCGATATAATTCCGCTGTTTCTGCGGCTGATTTCTTTGCTTTTTCCAATTCTTGACCATATACAACACCAAAATTTTTATCCCATTCCTGAAAGAATACCTTTATTCGGGAGGGTGTCTGTCTTTCTTGATAATTTGCTTGGAACTTTATATTCTATCGTAAGATAACCATAGACCGCGTCAGGTCTTCCTCTAAAGGTTGTAGCTGTTTTCTCATATCTGACATTGATATTTATACCCATCTTCTTAAACGTTCTTTAAAGCAATGGTTCCATGCCCATTTTGAGGTCTTCTTCTGTTTTGGCTCTACGAGCAATTTCTTTAATGTCTTCTGCTAATTTCTCTGTATCTATTTGCCAATATTTCTTTGCTTCCATTGTTCCTCACTTATCTGTCAGCTATGTGTAGGGACATCTTCTTCCCGCTCTTTACCCTCATAAATTAATTCAAATTCCTTAATTTGAATCTTGCCCCGAATGGCATGCTTGCAATGCAAAACACTAGAAAGCATAATCACCCTTTTCTCAGTAAAAATACGAGGCATCTTTCAAATCCCGCCACAACTTAATGTTCCAAAATGGAATATCAAATCTTTAAATTCTTCCTGAAGCAGCCTAAAGGGTCTCCTCCGTTTCCGGGTCGAAGAAGTGGGCTTTGCCCATATCGAACACCAGATTCAGCTTATCCCCCACCCGGGCATCTACCTTTACGTCCATTCGGGCTACGAAAGGTAGACTGCCGCTATGCAAATAAAGAAGGATCTCATGCCCCATCAGTTCCGATACCTCCACCTCGGCCAAGACTTTAGCCCGATGGGTAATACGGTCGGCAAACCGGGCGTCGCAGATATTCTCCGGCCGAATACCCAGGATAACCTTTGACCTCCCCGACAGCCGTTCCCAAAATTCCTCGGGAATGGCCACGGAGATACCATCGGCCTTAAAGATGTGGTCTACGATCTGACCGTCAAAGAAGTTCATGGTAGGGCTGCCTATGAACCCAGCCACGAATTTGTTCACAGGATGATTATAAAGCCCCATGGGGCCATCAATCTGGTGGATGATGCCGTCCTTCATAACCACAATCCGATCGCCCATGGTCATCGCCTCCACCTGGTCATGGGTGACATAGACCATCGTCGCCTTCAGCCGGTTATGGAGCTTACTGATCTCGGTGCGCATCTGCACCCGCAGTTTAGCGTCTAAGTTGGAAAGGGGCTCATCGAACAGGAATACCTTGGGCTTGCGGACAATGGCCCGGCCCACCGCCACCCGCTGTCGCTGTCCCCCGGACAAAGCCTTTGGCCTACGGTCTAAAAGCCCCTGAATGCCCAGGATGTCCGCTGCTTCCCTGACCCGCTGCTGAATCTCCAGCTTGGGAAAGCGCCGCAACTTGAGCCCGAAAGCCATGTTCTCATAAACCGTCATGTGGGGATAAAGAGCGTAGTTCTGAAACACCATGGCGATGTCCCGATCCTTTGGGGGAACGTTGTTCACCATCTTCCTGTCAATGTAGACCTCGCCACTGGTGGGCTCTTCCAGACCAGCAATCATCCGAAGGGTAGTGGACTTGCCGCAGCCCGAGGGCCCCACCAACACCATAAACTCCTCGTCCTTGACCTTGATGTTGGCGTCTTTGACAGCCACCACCCCCTTGTCAAAGATTTTGGTGACATCCTTCATCACTACCTCGGCCATGGATTATTCCCTCCGATTCATTCTATATATAACATTTTTCCCCATATTGTACGAAGTAGGGTGGGTGAAGCGCCAGCGGAACCCACCATCTATTTGAGCAAAGTTCCTTCTCACCACTAAGAGGATGGGTTTCGTTTCACTTCACCCATTCTACCGCTTGCTATGTTGGGGCCTATGAAGTTTTTTATTCAACCGGATCCTCCGGGCAATAGCTCGTTGACGGATAAGGGTCTTGTTGCGGATCTTCATCTCCGGATCCCGTCGGCTATCGGTGTTGTCCGGATGCCTGCGGTAGCGGTAGAGCACCGCAGGCACCCGGTCCACATCGTATTTCTCCGCCACCTGGGTTACCAGGTCATAGTCCTCAGCGTAGTGCCCGAAATCCTCCTCATTGAAGAGGCCGAATTCCTCGATCACCTTCCGGTGCCAGGTGCGCACCGCCCCGGCGCCATCCACCCGCAGATGGTTGTTGCGGTCAAATTCCAGGTGCTCTATAACACCAAACTCGGGCATGGTTTTTCCATCCTCATCCATCAGTTCATAATAGGAGATAGCGATGGCACATTTAGGGTTCTTTTCCAGATGATCCACCATCATACCCAAGGTCTTAGGGGTATATTCATCGTCAGAATCCAACTGGCTGATGTATTTCCCCCGGGCCGCCTTGACCCCCAAGTTCAGGGAAAAAGCGATGATGTTCTTATCGTTTTTAATCAATCGTATCCGGTCATCCCGGCGACAGTATTCTTCCACCAGCTCAATCGTCCCGTCCCTGGATCCGTTGTCCACCACGATAATCTCGAAATCCTGCAACGTTCCTTTCAAAATACTGTCCAGGGCCTTACCGATGAATCGAACCCGATTGTAGGCGGGAATAATAACGGAGACCATAGGACTAAAGGCCTCATCCCCGCGATAGGGAACCTCGACCGGGTCGTGGGTAAGGTAGGCCCCCTGGCGCCTGAGGAAATCCTTGAAGGCCTTCTCGATCTCCGCCTCTTCATCCTTTTCGTAAAAGAGATAAGAGAAACCCCCATATTTCCCCTCGCCGGGGAAGAATAGCTTGGAAGCCCCAACGTTCGTTTTTTCCTCGGCTTCCTCCGGGGAAATCCTCACCCCATACAGGATTTCTGGAAGACGAACCAGATCGTAATGTTCGGAGAGCTTCAGCCTCAGGTCATAGTCCTGAGCCGAATTATAGCTGACATCATACCCCCCCACCGCTTTATAACTTTCTCTCCGAATAGCGTAGACAAACCCGAAATGGGCCCGTTCGGTCACATCCCCGTCATAATCCCTGAGGATTTTCTCTTCAACATGACCGTCCGGGTAGAGCTCCCGGTAGTCGGCATATACCATGGCTGTCTCTGGTTTGGCCTTCATCGCCTGAAAGTATTTTTCACAAAGATTGGGGTTTAGAACAATGTTAGGAGGCAGTTCCATCACGTAATCTGAGTGAGCCCGTTTAAACCCATCATATTTCATCGAAGCGATGTTCTTATAGCGGGCATCCACCCGAACGATACGGGGATCGGAGGCTAATAGCTTCTCGGTTGCAGAGGACAAAGGGTCAAAAATACACTGGTTCAGGATTAAAATTTCTATGTCTTTTAGACTCTGATCCAAAACTCCCTTTAATGTGGTTTCCAAATCCTGCTCCGCGGTATATAACGGAATGATAATAGTCATACTTGCCATCTTAGTGCGTCTCCAAATTATAATGAGTAACTAAACCAATAAAGATTTTCAAAATTCCCCCAGCTTCGGGTAGGCAAAAGTCTAGGCCTTGGTAAAGCCTTTATCTCGAATATTAGGGACAAAGGAGGATGGGAATAATTTTCGGAGTTAAGGCGTAAGCCTTTTAAAATCCTTACGGATTAACTCCGCCGGTTTTCAAGAATAAATTCGTGGGCTGCTAACCAATCAGGCACCCGATTGAGGGGTAAAATTCCAAATCTGCGATTAATAGACTTTTCTCATAAATGTGTTCTTATAATAATGACTGAGGATTTCCCGGTAGGATTTTCCCTCCAGCGCCATGGCCGCCGCTCCCACCTGACAGAGCCCCACCCCGTGCCCCCAACCGGCTCCTTTAAGGATAAATTTTACAGGACGACCGTCTTTCCCCATCTCTTTGACGACATAGAAGCAGGAGCTGTAAAGGTGGCTTGGGGACAGCATCTTTCGAATCTTCAATTGGTCCCTTATTTCAACTTTCTCTTTTTCACCAATAAATTCCATAACGGTAATCCTTCCCGAGACACCCCGCTTGACGGGCACCAGATCAAGAATAGGGCCGATTGACTGTCCCAGATTGAGCTGTAGGATTTCTTGAAGCTCCGCCTGGGAATAGCTCACCTGCCAGCGGAAATATCCCCCTATCCGATGCAGATGCCCGGGAAGGACTACATCGGGACAGGCACAGTAGACCGAAGGTCTGCCGTCAATGAAGCGCCTAGCGTTTTCATCGTCCTCTAAGGGCAGATAGGTTTCCACTTCGGAGGGATCCTCAGCATCAATCCCGAAGCCCATGTAGGGCACAGGCCCCCCTCCCCATATGTTTTCGTAGGCCTCCATGGCGCCGCCACAGATTTTGGAATACCGGGCATCGCAGATCTCATCACGGTAAACCAACACCTCCCCAAAAGTATTTTGAACAGCCTGTATGGACCGTTCCCCCTCCCTGCCCGACCCCTGGTAGCACTGGCAGTGGTCATCGGCACAGAGGTCGAAGTCGGCCTCGGGATGATGCTTACCCATAGTGGCCAGGGCGGTGTTCCTTCCCGCCACCGTCTGCGCTTTCAACAACTCCGGGGGGCTGTCTGCGGTCATCTCCGAGGAGTTAACACTGTAGAGGTATTCCTCAAGGGGAAGCTCATTGATCACCTGAACCTTCCCCGAATTGGAAAGGCCCATCTCAACGATACCACGATAGCTCTGGGTCTGAAGATGTTCCCAGTGAAATTCAATCCCCACCCGGATGTCCCCCACGGCAACTCGTCCCCTTTCCCGATCATCTGGCAAGATCCGAATTTTGTTGGAAACCACCCAGCCGGTCGGGTTTTGGTCTGAAAATAGACGCAGCTTTCCGACGGGAATCTTTATCCGATCGGGGATCACTTCCACATCTCCCGGGAAACTTTTCAAGGCTTCCTGGGCTGGGGTAGGATCGCCCCAGTCCCCCAGAAGGAGCCAGAATTCCCGGTTATCGGATAGTTCGGCCGGAAGTTCCGGAAACCGATGACTCATCTGAACGATCTTGGTCACCCATCCCATTTTACGGAAGGTCTTTTCTTGGTCAGATACAGGTTTTTCTTTTTTATCCCGAAAAACGAGTAACCGATATCTTACCTCCGCCGGGGAGGGGTCAACCGCCCTGACCTTCCACGGGGTATCAACGGGGGGTAATGTGGTAATCAGATTCCCTTCCCCGTCCTCAATCCGAAACGCTCCCTGAACCCGGAATTCCGCCTGGTCGGTCTCCTGCAATACCCCGATACGAATCTTTGGACCCTTTGTTGACATAATTAGATGATCAGCCAAGTTTCAGCAACAAAAGCCTCAAGGCATAATGGGTAATTACGCGGCTTCCCATTTTTCTTCCGTCAGGCTATTAACGATGACAACCACGCAAACAATCATTATCGCCATGAGTGCTAGTCCTGTAGTTGTGCGACCTAAAATGAATTGCCCGAAGCCTAACAAGACACTGAACGCGCCGATGATTGCCAGAATAGCATTGCGCCAATTTCGTGGTGTAAACAGCGTTCCCTGGCCCTCATCCAGGCCGACTTTGGCTGCAATGGCCCGCCAGCCTGGTCCGCCAGGATGAACCCTTTTGTAGAATTCGATCAACTTGTCTTCATCTACTGGTTTGGTTAACATGGTTACCGTAAGCCAGATTGCTAACGAAATCGGTACGGTATAGATCAATGTCCAAGGGAATTTTTTTTCTGGTAGTGTTATGGTGAGTATCAGGGCTATGGCAATAATAGAAATAAGAATAATAAAAACCGATGAACGAAGATATTGGGCCCGCCATTCCTTTTTTCTTAGTCCCCAGATAAACAGTGCGATCAAACCAATGATAATCATTGCAGTGAGAATAATTTTAAGCGTTAGTTCAGATCTTACCAGCAAAACGACTGCCACGACGCCAATTATTGAAGCAATAGCAGACATTTCAGACCAGGCATTAATTCGCCACCAGTACCAGCGCGCTATGTAAACTATACCAATACCAGCATTTATAGCCGAAAGTAATAGCCATGCAAAAAAGATGTCCTTCATCAAAAACGAAATGCCACCGCCCAGTATTGCCATAGAAATTACTGTAATGATGGATACACGAACGTAATGTTTTTCAGAAGCATCTTTCTTTATAAAGGGACGATAGAAATCATTGATAATATAGGAAGCCCCCCAATTAATTTGAGTGCTGATGGTGGACATGAATGCTGCCAAAAAAGAGGCTAACATGAGACCTAACAAGCCGGGTTTCAAATAGGTCAGCATTACAGCAATATAACCTAATTCTGGATCGGTCGCCAATTGTCCAGTAAGTGGATTTTTAGTAGCAATGCCAGGGAATTTAACAGCAGCAACTAGACCAACGATAATCCATGGCCAGGGACGTAAACAGAAGTGGGCAATATTAAACCAAAGATATCCTAAAAATGAATGTTTCTCATTTTTAGCAGATATCATGCGTTGTGCCAAATAGGAGCCGCCATCGGTGTTTCCAACAGTCCACCATAGAAGAAGAATATATAGCAAAAAAATATGAAACCCATGATTCGGCGAATCAATTGATGGAATAATGGAGGTCATCGAAGCAGCCTGTTCTGTTCCATAAATTTGAGGTAACTTGTCCAGAATGATGCCAAACCCTCCGATAGCATTTACCGAAATTATTGCCAGGAAAATGGCCATACCGATAGCTAAAAAGAATTGGAAAAAATCGGTTACTACCACACCCCAGAGTCCAGAGATTGAGGAATAAGATACGGTGATAAGGATACAGATCATGACTGTCCAGTGCTTGGGTAAATTAAAAGTCAGCCCCATAATTTTTGTCATGGATAAAATCACCCAGCCCATAACCAGGCAGTTGTAAGGTAAAGCAAAATAGAGCGCCCGAAAACCCCTTAAAATTTTAGAGGGTTTACCTGAATAACGGAGGTCAACTAATTCAGTGTCAGTCAAAATGCGCGCCCGTCGCCACAACCGCGAGAAGAAAAACACTCCACCCATGAACATGGGAATCTGTGCCCACCAGAACCAGTTCCCCCAGATGCCTTGTTTAACCACTAGACCACTGATCGCTAGTGGGGTATCTGCTGCAAAAGTGGTAGCAACCATAGAAGTACCAAGAAGCCACCACGGAACGCCACGTCCAGAAGCAAAATAGTCACTAATGCTACGGGTACCGCGACGGGAAAAGTAAATCCCGATTAAAATTGAAAACAGAACGTATCCCGCCACAATGGCCCAGTCAATAGTCGCCAGTTGGCGGGTGAAGGAAAACTCTATAGGTTCCGGTGTCATACTCTGTGGTTCCTCCGCTTTATGTGATTATTTCCAATTCAGTCTCTAAGATTACTATGGCCCAATCAATCATACTAAATTAACCGTTTTGCGTAACCCTCATAAGGGATACTTAATAACTGTTTAATATAATATTTTCAGATGAAAAAAACAACCTAATTTTTTAGATTTAGTTTCGGGTGGATGAGAAATTTCATTCAGTAACTGTTCTTTCAAGGTAAACCTTGAAAGAATTGTTGCTTACCTTCAGGTTAAAAAAGAGAAAATCAAGTATCTCTACCTTTGTGTATTCTTTCAATCAGGTACCAGAGTGAAAGGTTTTTGTAATGCTTCAATCCCGAACATTCGGGATTGAAGCAACTGTTGATTGGCTCTTGTCGGAACAATCTTAGGATTGGAACGATCTTGGGAAATGACATGAAAAAATGGTGCACCTGCAGAATTTTTTAGATTTAACCTCGGGGGGAGAAATCTTGGTTTGAAATGTCTATTTAAACCTTACCCCATTCCCAAAACAGTTCCTTCTGCGGGAACAACCCGAAAATCCCCCCGGTGTGGATGAAAAGAATTTTGTCGCACTTCTTAAATCGCCCCTTTTTGATTTGATCTATCAAACCCAACAGGGCTTTGCCTGTGTAAACCGGGTCTAAGATCACCCCCTCCTTTCGGGCTACTCTTTTGATAAATTCCCGTTCTTCGGGCCAGGTCTGGGAATAGCCCGGCCCCACGTATCCATCAATGATTTTTACGTCTTCTTTTGACAAACCTAAGCTAAGCTTATAATTCCGTTTCGCTTCATCAATAATTCCTTTGATCCGGTTTTTGAACTTCTCCTCGTCGTCACACACGTTTACCGATGTGATTTCACTTTTCAATCCGAAGATTTTTTTGCCCATCAACAGTCCGGCATGGGTCCCCCCCGAGCCGGTAGCGGACAGGATGAGGTCAAAGGCATCCGGTCCGGCCTGATCCTTAATCTCCAGGGCCGCTTTCACGTATCCCATCGCTCCCAGGGCGTTCGATCCCCCTTCGGGTATAACGTAAGGCTTTCGTCCCTTCGTCTTCAACCTTTCGGCCACCTCCGCCATGATGTCCTCGACCACTTCATATTCTTCCTCGGTGATGAATTTAAATTCAGAACCAACCAAATAATCAAGGAACAGGTTGCCGTCGTATTCTTTTGTCTCCTGTCCCCGGAGGACGAGGAAGGGCTTCATCCCCTGGCGGACGGCGGCGATGGCGGTGGCCCGGGCGTGATTGGACTGAATCCCCCCGCAGGTGATGACCATATCCGCCCCCTTTTGAAGAGCATCGGCCAGCAGAAATTCCAGCTTTCTAACCTTGTTCCCGGTCAGATCCCCCCCGGTCTGGTCATCCCGCTTGATCCAGATTTCAGGACCGCCAATTTCTGCCGACAACCTCCCCAATTTCTCAATCCGGGTGGGCAGATTCGCCAGTGTTATTCTCCCCGGAAATTTAAAACCCATTTGAATCATCCCTCAATTTTTTGCTTAACAAGAAAGTTTTAAAGGCTTATATTAAAATGAAAGCTTTTCAAAATAGGGTGAAAATGGCTATTTATGAAGATGTTAAGAAAGCCCTTCAAGAGTTAATCGTTCCTGAAATCCGCACCCTACAGGTCGAAATGAAACGATTAGACGAAAACCTGCGTGTGGAAATGAAGCGATTGGACGAAAAGATTGATTCCTTCCGACACGAATTTGCTTCTGAAATTAAACGGGTAGACCATAGTATTTCTTCCCTTGAAGAGCGATTAGGAATGGTACTTGAGATCAGGGAAAGGCTGGCTGCCCTATAAGCAAAAGTTGCTTGACCCACCTGATTTCTCTCCCCCTTTTTTCAATCCTTAATCAAATATTTTCCATCTTTCAATTTGTTTTCCTTTGGGGTAAAATGGGCGTACTGGAGTCCGTCTTTCAGGGAGGCAGCCCCAATCTCCCCGTCTTTGTTTAAAGCAATAAAGGCCAACTGGAAGTCAATCTTGCCCTTTCGCTGTTTAATCAGTCGCTGCAGAGCCGCTTCGCAGGCCTCCTGGGGGGAAGCCCCCCGGCGCATCTCCTCGACCACTAAAAAGCTTCCACAGGTCTTGATAGCCGCCTCCCCCCGTCCGGTGGCCCCGGCCCCGCCCACCCCGTTATCCACGTAAAGCCCGGCCCCAATGATGGGAGAATCCCCCACCCGCCCGTGGATCTTGAAGGCCAGCCCCGAGGTGGTGCAGGCCCCGGCCAGATCGCCATTTTTGTCCAGGGCGATCATGGAGATGGTGTCGTGCCCCTGGGGCGGGGGGAACCAGTCGTCCTGGTCAGAAAGCTTCTCCTTCCATTCTAACCATCTCTCCCTGGCTTTATCAGTCAGCAGGTTCTGGCGTTTAAACCCGTGGGCTAAGGCAAAGCGTAACGCCCCCTCCCCCACCAGCATCACGTGGTCAGAACGTTCCATCACCCTCCGGGCCACGGAGATGGGGTGCACGATGTCCTGGAGAAAAGCTACCGCCCCGCAATTGCCATCGGGACCCATGATGCAGGCATCTAAGGTGACGACACCGTCCTCGTCGGGCAGTCCGCCGTATCCTACCGACATCAATTCCGGATCGGCTTCAGAGACGTTCACCCCCTTCTCCACCGCATCCAGGGCTTTGCCCCCAGCCATCAGGATCTCCCCTGCCTTTGTATTGGCGGCCAGCCCGTGCTTCCAGGTGGAGATGACCACCGGAAACTCTCCCCGCCGGGATGGCCTTCCCTTCGCCCACAGATTCACATACTTTAATTGCGAAAGCCCCAGCCCGACCAGCCCTGCTTTTTGGAGAAAATCCCTCCGAGTCCATATTTTCTTAACCATATTTATCCCCTCTTTAATGTTATTCCCAAGTCATCCCTAATCCACCCCGCAGTCCCCCGGGTGCCTATTATTCCAGAAAATGAACTAACCTAAAAAAGATAAATAAAAAGAAGTTAATAAGCAATAGAAAAAGATAATTGAATAATTAATTTTGTTAATTTTTTCCTTGATTGCTTTATAATAATTTCGTATTTTAATAAATGGATAAACGGTTATAATTAAAAAAGAGGATGTATCATGGGACATAGAATACGAAAAGGCAAGTCATGTCATTTACTGCTTATTCTCACTTTGATTTTATTCTTAGGTTTTTCTGATCTTACGGTCGGCGATGAGACAAAGTGGGTTGCTGTGGGAATGTTACATGACTGGTATTCAAGCGCTGGCTGTGAAATAGAAGTAGGGCGAAGACATCTTATTTCGGATCAACAAGATGGGTTGAGATGGCCTGCTCAATTTAAATGGCAGGATAGCCAAGCCGCTAAAGCACTATGGATTGGTGCAACAAATTATTATGATCCATTAGTAGATAATACTTTTGATTACAAAGTCGTTCATATAGGACCCAGAGTGCTGGATGAGTATAACGAATTCATGCCGGTAGAATTTAAATTGATTGGTCGTTTTAATCATCCGAGTGTTTTTGTAGATGGAATTCCTGCCACCGATATGACTTATATGGATGAAGTGGATGAGATTGATGAAACACTGAATTCGAATAGATTACTTTGTAATATTGTAAATACCTCCATCGGCATCACGTTGACGAGGAAGATCTATGCGTTTAGCCAACAGAATCATGATAATTATTTTATTTATGATTATATCTTTAAAAACACCGGAATTTGTAATCAGGACAGTAGCATCACTCATGAACAAACCCTGGAAGGCGTTTATTTCTTTTTTCAATACCGATATGCTATTTGCCGAGAAGGCGGACCTTTCGGTTATTATTGGTTGCCCCAATCAACAGCATGGGGTCATAACACGATGAATAATGTTCTTTATGGGAATCCCTTTCGATGTATTTATTCATGGCATGGACGCCATTCATCATGTGGGTTCGATAATATCGGTGGACCTTATGCAACAGGTGATGGTCACCTTGGTGCAGCACAATTTCCCGGCGTGGTAACATTACATGCTGACGTATCAACATCAGATAACTCTGACGATCCTTTACAACCTACCTCAACACCCTATCTTGGATCAGATGAGCCTATAACATACAATAATAATCAATTTAATGCTGCAATGATGTCCGTAGAGTATGCGGTTATGAGTTCCGGGCATCCAGAAAACACTCATGCTGAGGAGGTCGGGGAAGGATACGCTGACTTATGGGGTGGAACCCCAGGTGGATTTTCTCAATGTATTGGGTTTGGTCCATATACACTTGCCCCAGGGGATAGTATTCATATCGCACTTGCAGAAGGGGTTAGCGGTCTCAGTCGTGATTTATGCTATTCAATTGGAGATCAATGGTTGAACGGAAGCGGACCTTTTATATTGCCCGATGGTTCGGCCACGAATGATAGGGATGAATATAAAAATGAATGGGTATATACAGGTATAGATTCAATATTACAGACATTTGCTCGTGCTGAAGAGAATTGGGAAAGTGGTTTTGACATTCCGCAACCACCTCCTCCTCCAGCCACTTTTGAGGTGTTTTCAGACAGCGATCGGATACATCTTACTTGGTCAAATAATGCGGAATCCTGGCCGAATTTTGCCGGTTACAAGATTTACCGTTCAGTAGGAACGTACGATACCACTTATCAGGAAATTTTTGCATGCGGGCAGGGAACTGGTCATCCTGATATCGTAAATAGTTACGAAGACACAGATGTGACATATGGTCATGACTACTATTATTATATCGTGTCTTTTGACGACGGTAGCACCAATGATATCCAGCCAGGGGTTCCTTTGCGGAGCAGTATGTTTTGGACCCGGACCATAGAGCCGGCCTATTTACGGGATTATCCAATGTTAGATGCAGATTTGTATGTTGACCCAAATGGTAGTGATGACAACAGTGGCCTTACCCCGGATGAACCTTTGCAGACCATTACTGCTGCTCTCGACAGAATTCTATCATACATTCTGCGTCCACACACTATTTATCTTGCTGAGGGCAACTACAGTCCATCAACAAATGGTGAGAGCTATCCTTTGAATTTGAAGAGTTATGTTTCTCTCTCAGGAGCTTCTGAAGAGACCACAATTTTAGATGCAGAAGGGGTAGCTGGGGTTCTCTATTGTTCAGATGACGTCAATTTTGTTGTTGAGAATTTGACAATTCGGAACGGAGTTGCAGATCATGGTGGTGGGGTTTTCTGCGCTTCTTCCACCCCCACTTTGACTAATGTAACCATTGTTGGAAATTCGGCTAATTATAGTGGTGGCGGTATTTGGTGTATAGAAAATTCCGACCTATCCTTATCCAATGTGACCATTAGCGGAAATTATGCTAATGACTATGGCGGTGGAATTTACTTCAGTTCCAATTCCAGCGCGACTTTTGACTCTGACAACCGTTGTAACATTTTTATGAATGATGCCGGTAGCGTTGGATTTGACCTTTACTCTGTTTCCAATGTTCCTTTCATTGATCCTCCCAGTATCACTGTTGTGTTGGATACATTCACAGTGTTGTATCCAACAGATTATTATGCCTATCCTTCTGAGAATTTCACCTTTGATATCCTGAATTTTTTGGTAGAGCAAGCAGAAGCTGATTTGTACGTTGACCCGGTTGGCAATAATGATAACAGTGGCCTTTCTCCAGAGGAACCTTTACAAACAATTACCTATGCTCTCACAAAAATCTATGCAGATAGTCTACACCCACATACCATTTATCTAGCTGAAGGAACCTATAGTCCATCAACAAATGGTGAGAACTATCAATTGTATTGCAGAAGTTATGTTTCGCTATCAGGTGCTGCTGAAGAGACGACAATTTTAGATGCGGAAGGGGTAAGTAGGGTTTTATATTGTTATCGTGATAGAAATTTTATCATTGAGAATCTAACGATTCGAAATGGAGTTGCAAGTTCTGGTGGAGGCATTATCTGTTGGGAATCCAGCCCGAGTTTGACCAATGTGACCATTAGTGAGAATTCTGCAGGAAATCGGGGTGGCGGTATTTACTGTAGTGGATCCAGCCCGAGTTTGGTTAATGTGACAGTGAGCACGAATACGGCTGAATATTTTGGTGGCGGGATTCACTGTTATTATAATTCCAACCCGAGCTTAGAGAATGTCACAATAAGCGGGAATACGGCATCTGTTAGTGGTGGTGGGATTTATTTTGGTTACTATTCTGGAGCTATTTTTGATACTGTCAACCGATGTGACATCTTTTTGAACAATGCGGATGGTGTTGGATATGACCTTTATGCTGGCTCCGATGTTCCTATAATAAATGTGGTAGTTGATACTTTCACGGTGTTGTATCCTACCGACGTTTATGCTTATCCAGTTAGTAACTTCACCTTTGATATCCTGAATTGTAAGATAGAACAAGCAGAAGCAGATCTGTATGTTAACCCGAATGGTAATGACGACAACAGTGGCCTTTCTCCAGATGAACCTTTACAGACGATTACTTATGCTCTCACTTTAATCTTTGCAGATAGTTTGCGTCCCCACAACATTTATCTTGCTGAGGGAATCTACAGTCCCTCAACAACTGGGGAAAGCTATCCTTTAAATTTGAAGAGTTATGTTTCTCTTTCTGGTGCTGGTGAGGGGATAACAATTTTAGATGCGGAGGGGGAAGGTGGGGTTCTCTATTGTTCTAATACTAACAATTTTGTTATTGAAAACTTAACAATTCGGAATGGAGCTGCAGATTATGGGGGTGGGATTTACTTTATGGGATCCAACCCGGTTTTGACCAATGTGACCATTAGTGGGGATTCTGCAGGGTGGGGGGGTGGCATTTACTGTGAATCTTCCTATCCCTCATTCGTTAATGTAACCATTAGCGAGAATTATGCTCGATATGGCGGTGGGATTTATTTTATATCTTCTAGTCCCACCCTGACCAACGTGACCATTAGCGAAGATTCTGCTAGATACGGCGCTGGGATTTACTGCTATTCTTCCAACCCGAATTTGACCAGTGTGACCATTTATGGGAATTCCGCAGCTAGTAGAGGTGGCGGTATTTACTGTTCTTATAATTCCAATCCAACCATGATTAATGCAATTCTCTGGAATGATTCACCACAAGAAATCTATTTTTTCTTAGTTGCGGATCCTAATTCCGTCACCATTGCTTACTCGGATGTAGAAGGTGGCGAAGCCGCTATTATAACAACCAATGGCACCGTGAACTGGTTGGATGGAAATATTGATTCTGACCCGTTGTTTGTCGGTGGAGACCCGTTTGACTTCCACCTAACAGAAAACTCTCCTTGTATTGACGCTGGAACAGCATTCTTCGAATGGGAAGGGGATACCCTTGTGAACCTTCCGGATACTGCTTTCAACGGTAACGCACCTGATATGGGAGCATTCGAATCACCGTACATCGTAGAAATTGAAGAGTCCCAAATAGTTCCAAATAAATTTGTCCTATACCAGAACTACCCCAATCCTTTCAACCCGATAACCACCTTTAAATATGGACTTCCAAAGCCATCAAATGTGAGCTTAAAGATCTATAACATACTTGGTCAAGAAGTGACCACCTTGGTTGATAAGCATCAAATTGCCGGTTACCATCAAGCAAGGTGGGATGCTTCAGGGGTTGGTTCCGGGGTGTATTTCTATAAAATCACAGCCGGTGAATATTCAGCAGTAAAGAAGTGCATAATACTGAAGTAATATTGTCTTCGGCGGTCTAACCCCCGCTACAGCTGCTCTTGATTCTATAATAAAAAAACCAGCACCGAAAAGACGCTGGTTTTTTATTTCTCCTTTAAAACTTCGCTAATCTCGGGTTTTGTTGAGATCCACCCAGAGCTTTTTCTTTATCCTTCAAATGGGGTGTAATCCCGAAAATTTCGGAACGATCTTGGGACGGGATTGCATTTGCAACAGCAGAGTCTCT
>JADHWK010000031.1 GCA_016783505.1 Candidatus Zhuqueibacterota bacterium
CCCACCAAGCGGATTCTCGGGTATAACCATTTACCCGCCCCGGGGTTTTAAAGGATTTTGGCACATCGGTGATACTGCAATAGAGGGGCACATAAATGGAAGTAGCCACATTATCCCAGGCCAGCCATACCACCCCCCCGATTTCGTCCGGCAGCCAGCCCCGTGACTGTGTAATGGTGGCATACATGGTGAACCAACGGGCAATGGTACGTTCACCCCGCCAGCCCCAACCACCCTTGATTTTAAAAATTTGGTACATATCATAGGGCATAAAAGGGTTGGCAAATGGAGAAATCTCGGTTTTACCCTCTTTATTAACCCAGGTAATATCTTTGACAAAATTGTATTCCGTGCCTTCATAATAATCTTGAAAGATCTCCACCAATTTTTCCAGGGTCACCAAACTATCCGGCTTCACCGAAAACGGGTAATTTTCTGAATTTGGATGCAGCTTCAGGGAAGGCGCTACCAAATCATACACCCGCCATTCCCGGCGGCGGGCCGAGAAGGAAGTGCGACCCTCTGGATCATAGGCATAACAAAATTCAAAAGGGCCATTTTCTGGATTCCACCAGCCGCTATCCTGCGCCACTGAAGAAACATTTTCCGACGCCATAAAGTAATCTGGGTTAGCTGGGTCAATCTGCCGTATACGACTGGCATTGGCGTTGACTGAAATATGATCATCCGGCACTCTCTGGGCTGCCCAAACAGAACCGATATTTCCTTTGCCCGGTCCCATAATTTCCAAATGCCAAACCTCTTTTGTGTCGGCAATGGTCAAACATTCACCCCCATCAATCCATCCATGTTTTTTGGTCAGTTCTCCGGCCAATTTAATTGCCTCACGAGCAGTCGTGCAGCGTTCTATCATTAGCTTCACCAGTTGTTGGCAATCAATAAGTCCTTCATCTGAATGTAAGGATTTGCGTCCCCCAAAGGTTGATTCCCCTACGGCTAACTGATGATCATTCATACAGGGATAGGCAGTATTGATAAAACCATAAGTATATTCCACCTGTGGAATTCCCCCAATGGGAACATGTTTATAGGCCGGCATTGCTAAAGAATCATCCTTGGTTCGCTTGTGCATTATCGCCATAGCACCTCTTTTGTGTTTTTGAGTCGGTACCATATCCAGCCAAGAACGGTTGCGATGACTATCACAGGTATGTGAAGTGATAACCGAACCGTCGGCTGAGGCTTTTTCCCCTACAGTAATTGTAGTGCATCCTTGCGGCCGCCCATCAACCCAATCAGGCTTTTCTTCATAGCTTTTTCCGACGTTTTGGGTAAAACCTTCTATGGTTTGAAAAATAAATAGCATTAGAATTAAAAAAACAGGAAGGCAGTTTTCCGTTTTTCGAATGATCATTAATCCTTTCATCGTAGTCACTCCCATTTTAATATGTTGGAATCTCTAAGAATTGGAATTAACAAAATTAATCGATTGCATAAATAAGGGGGGAAAACATTTAAGGTATCCATATTAGCTTATGTCACGAAGTTTGGCGAACCGCCGCGATTGGCACAACAGTCACCAGCGGCCTAACGGGATTAGTCACCTGTCCGGCAGTTGCCGGATCGGATGCAGCGCAATGTTAGGATTTTGATTGCCTTTGGATTTGGTATCGTCGCCGTCGCCACAGCCGACATCGCCGACACCGCCGACACCGCCGACAAAACCAACATTGAGATACATATTCCCGAAGTCAGACATAGAATTTGATCTCTGGTAATGAGTATACGTCTTTGGTTGTGGTTCCAATTCTTTCCGCGGCGACCTCCAGACCAAGCCGATAAGTTAAAGCTTGCAAACGATTCAACAGGGAAGTTCGTCCAAGGCCCACAGCTTTTTGGAAATCTTTATCAGATGCAGAGTGAGAACCGGGGATTGAAAGAAACTGAACAATAGTAAGATCTTTGTCATCAATACTATCTGGTCGACCCTTCAATCCTTCCTTTATAGATTCCATATCCAATTTTCTTGGCTTCTTCCTCATTTCTACGTATTGCATAGCCATCCGTAATACTCCGAATCCTTTACGCGGATGGCCTCCTGTTGCAAGCATAAGCCCCCAAAAGGCATCGGGCGATATGAAATCACCCAATGTTTTCCCCCATTTACGATCATTTAGGCGCTTTCGTATCATATCTGCTAGTTCCTGCGGGAGAAAATTTGGCAATTCTACGAGCTCTTCAAATGAAAATAAAGCTTCTCCCTCGTCATGTGGCATTTTGTGCCCAATTTGATCAACAAAACCCTTATCAAGAGACACAACAAACGCCACACCCTGACGACTGAATAGGTCACCGACTGTCCTCACAAAACCGGCGATAAAGCGGGCATACGAAATCCTGTTCTTTAGGAAATATTCCATTCTTTCAAGATCATCAACTATGACTACGAATGCAGTTTTGGTGTTTGCAATGATCTTGCTAATAAGGAGACGAGCGGAGTCTTCGTCATGCGGAGCAGATAGGATTTCTTTAGCCTGTTTTACACCTGCTTTCATGACAGAGACTGCACCAAATTCCAATTCCTTAGCAACGCGTATACTGGAATCAACCCTCTTTGATTCTTCTCTACTATTAAGCTTGAATTCTTTACCTGTCTTGATTTTCTTCTCGGAGTGACATTGCAAAATGGCTGCAAGGATTTCCCGGTACAACGCTTTTTCTGTTGAACCTGCCAAACGGACATAGGCAACGACAAGACCCGTATGTTTAATCTTTTTCTCAAATTTCCTCAGGAAAGAGCTTTTGCCTACTCCGTGGGTGCCATACACACCGATGCAACGAGTATTTAGCGCGTTGTGCAGACGATGCAATTCATAATGGCGACAGACGAAAAGACGGAGGGACTCCCCCTGCAGGATGAAATCCTCAAAAGGATCTTCCTTGAATCCCCAGTATTTAAGCACCGGTGTTTCAAAATGAAGGTCCATAATTGGTTGATCTCCTTTATGATTTCTTAACTCATTTTCCACCGCCTAAACGTCATGTTATAACAAGTTAATGAGGTAATATAACATTTTTTGATTAACCTAATTTAGTGTACTTGTTTCATTTCCTGCGCTTTCTCGATCTTGGCCCATGTATCCCGCAGAGACACCGTCCGATTGAAGACCAGGTTTTCTTCAGAAGAATCCAGATCCACGCAGAAATAGCCCTGTCTCTCAAACTGGCAGCGATAGCCTGGCTTCGCCCCCGCCAGACTCGGTTCTAATTTGCACGATGTCAATGTTTCCAGCGAGTTTGGATTCAAGTTAGATTTCCAATCAGCGTCGCCTTCGACTTCGCTGGGGTCTTCTTTGGCGAAAAGGTGATCATACAGACGCACTTCGGCTTCAATAGCATGAGCGGCTGAGACCCAGTGCAGCGTTGCCTTGACCTTGCGTCCGTCTGGAGCCCAGCCACCCCGTGTGGCTGGATCATAGTTACAATGCAGTTCGACCACTTCACCCGTTTTTTCATCCTTAACCACCCCTACACATCTAATATAATACGCGTACCTGAGCCTTACCTCACGACCGGGGGCCAGACGGAAGAACTTTTTGGGTGGGTCCTCGCGAAAATCCTCTCGTTCAATGTAAAGGATACGTGAAAAGGGCACCTTACGTTTCCCCATAGCGGGGTCCTCCGGATTGTTCACGGCATCTAACTCTTCAACCTGGTCTTCTGAATAATTGTCAATGACTACCCGAAGTGGATGCAGCACACTCATCACACGCGGCGCTCGTAGGTTCAAATCCTCGCGCAGGCAGTGCTCGAGCAGAGCGATGTCAATGTTATTCTCGCGCTTGGCCACGCCCACCTCTTGCCAGAAGCGGCGGATGGACTCGGGCGTGTATCCGCGTCTACGCATGCCCGACAAGGTCGGCATGCGCGGGTCGTCCCAGCCGCTGACGTGGCCCTCTTCGACCAGCTGCCGCAGCCGGCGCGTGGAGGTAATTATGTAGGTGATGTTGCCGCGGGCGAACTCGATCTGGCGCGAAGGGAAGATGCCCAGCTTCTGAATGAACCAGTCGTACAGTGGGCGGTGGTCTTCAAATTCCAGCGTGCAGAGAGAATGCGTGATCCCCTCGATGGAATCAGACTGACCGTGGGCGAAATCGTACATCGGATAGATACACCACTTGTCCCCGGTCCGGTGGTGAGTGGCCCTTAAGATTCGATACATGACGGGATCGCGCATGTTCAAATTCCCTGATGCCATGTCAATTTTTGCGCGCAGGACGCGGGAACCGTCCTCGAATTCTCCCGCCCGCATCCGCTCGAACAAGTCCAGATTCTCTTCGACCGACCGGTGGCGATAGGGGCTGTTCTTTCCGGGCTCCGTCAGGGTGCCCCGGGTCTCTCGGATTTCATCTGCACTCAAATCGCAAACGTAGGCTTTGCCTTTTTTAATTAACAGTATCGCGAATTCGTATAGTTTACCAAAGTAATCTGACGCATAGAACAGCCGGTCATCCCAATCGAATCCCAGCCACCTGACGTCCTCTATGATGGATTCCACATATTCAGCTTCTTCTTTAATGGGATTGGTATCATCGAATCGCAGATTGCAAAGCCCTCCGTATTCAGCGGCGAGACCGAAGTTGAGGCAGATGGCCTTGGCATGGCCGATATGCAGATAGCCGTTCGGCTCCGGGGGAAATCTAGTATGAACCCGGCCTTCGTTCTTGTTTGCCTTCAAGTCCTCCGCTATAATATCTTTGATAAAGTTGGAGGAGGGTGCAGAATTGGTCGTAGTCATATTCATGGCTCCCTTTTCGTTTTTCTTTTGTTTTTATACTGTTCAGTGTTCGGCGTTTTCATGTCTCTCTTACCGCGGACTAACGGTCTGGGTTTTAGCCGCCGAAGGGCTTAGACCCACTGACCGTTGAGATTTAAAATAAACTTTAACTACCGCACTGGCCGAGGGAAAATTGACACCCTGCTTCGGTCGGCGGCAAACCTTGATTATGCTTGATCATTGTGCCCTGCGTATCCATTAACGCAATTCCTCTTTGAGGATTCGAAAAAACTCTTCCCTGGCTTCCCGTTCAATCCAGGGCATGTGCCCGCAGTTCTTGAGCAGGATAAATCGAAAGCTCTTTAGAATGGCAGACAAGGGCTTTTGGACCCCTTCAGCCGGATGGGGATCGTAGTCGCCGTGGATAGCAACCACCGGACATTTGATGTGTTTTCCGAGTTCCAGAAGCTTCCCGCTCCTTCTCAGTTCCGCGGCATCCTTCCACACGCTTTGAAAGATATCAGCTTGACAATCAATTGCTTCGGATTTGTCGGATTCGTGCATTATTGGGTCATACGCATCAGCTTTTGAGAATAATGCTCCGAACCGTGCAAATGCCGAGCTTTTATCTTCGGCCGCCGGATTATCTAAAACTTCAATAAGAGATTTGACCTCTGCTCTCTCCTCCTCACTGAGACGGTTTAGCCTGGTCTCTCGAATTCTTGCAGCATATTTTTCTTCATAGGGGCCACTTCCGATGAGTATCAGTTTTCTTACGAATTCGGGATAATCGGCGGCAAATATGAAACTGAGCCAGGCTCCCCAAGAGAAGCCAATCAAGGCGACGGGAAGGTCTCCGTTCTTTTCCAGAACAGTTTTTAACTCTTCGATCTGTCCTTCGAGCGATGCCGCGGTTTGAATCGGTTCCAAAACACCCCAGCCGGATGCGAGTTCACGCGCTACCGGAGCCATCTCTCCGACCGCACCTGGACCGCCGCGCACAACGACGATGGCAAAAGGTGCTTTTCCATGTTTTCTCAGGTTCTTCATACTTGGTATGGTGCCGTCCCTGTTTGTTTTCGTAGCCTAACGCTAAGGTTAACCTGCCAAACCGCTTACACTAAACCTGATACAACGAACGAAACTTTTAATTTGCCACCGAACTTGATTTGAAACACGGCGGTTTGGTAATGTTGAACCTTTTGTTAGCTGCAAAATTATAATAATATTGATTACATGATTAAATACTATCATTAACTAGATACTCATTTAAATTGTTTCATTAGAAGAAATTTTAAAACATATATTAGAATGATTTCCATCGCGCTTTTCCACCAAGTGCCAGTTCCGCAATATCATAGGCTACCTGAAGTCCTGATTCACTATTCGTAAGTACCACTACACCATGACCTATTCTCGGATAAATGACCATTACGCTTCTAAAGGCGAAAGAAACGCCATTTTGCCATAGAGCGTCTCCATTTGAGCTGTGCTGAATTCCTATACCTAGCCCCCACGAAAAATCATCATTGATAGAAATCTGAGCGGAATCTATTTGGGCTGCAATGTTTTTGCTTA
Source organism: Candidatus Zhuqueibacterota bacterium (assembly GCA_016783505.1). Taxonomy (GTDB): domain Bacteria; phylum BS750m-G25; class BS750m-G25; order BS750m-G25; family BS750m-G25; genus BS750m-G25. The sequence goes on from JADHWK010000031.1 coordinate 6,317, forward strand.
AACAGCGAGACTTTGACAGTTCAATCAAAAAAGCTGCTAAATCGTGAGCTGACGAGCGAAGGGAACCATTCGAGCTCATCACATTTGCATAATTTTTGAAGACTGGTCCGTTTATGACATTCGTAATTTTCACTAGCACAATAAAAACAATAATCATCAAAATAGTAGAAATTGCCACTCTCAAATTTCTTTTTTGCTTTAAAAGATTAAAGCGCAAGAGTAGGAGCTTGATAATAAAGTATGACATAAGCATTATAGCTATAAATGTAAGAGCGCATATGACACTCACCAAGACTAAATTGGGGAAGACTGCTCCGATGATTAGAGAAAGAAGAATTATTGTCAGGATAAAAGTTAATATAGATATGCTTATTAAAAGTACCTTTGATAGCTTCCAGGTTCCTACTATTATTCGGTAAACAATCTGTGTAATCACAATTGTAATAAGAAATATCAAACAGAATGGAATTAAAAACGAAAGTAAAGGCAATGTGTAGTGCATATGGCCATTCGCCATTTGAGTCATTACTCTACTCTGGTTTATAAAACTGCTATTGCAAATACCAAGGGGTTGAAACACAAGTTGATCTGCCATCTCTTCAAGAGATTTTTGGGTAACTTGCTCAATCACTTCTTGCAAGTAAAGGAATCCAACTCCTGAATACAAAAATTCAGAACCAGGTTCAAAATAGATATCTTTTTTCATGAATAAAATATCATCTCCGAGTCCTGAGCTATGCGAAAGCAAATGTCGTATCGTAATATTGTCAGAGTATTCAGATGAAGGAAGCCATAGATCGTTCAGGTATTGATTTATTGGTTCATCAATAGAAAGTGTACCCTGATCTATAAGCCGAAGTGCAATATATGCAGTGATAACCTTGCTTATGGATGCAACTTCAAATACAGTTCCAGATTCTATGGGGCGGCGGGTTATTCGATTAGCGACGCCGAATCCTTCTGTCCAAGCGATCTTGTTGTCACGGATGAGCGTAATTGCAAGTCCAGGAACATCTGCTTCAAACATACGATGATGAATATAGGTTTTTAGATCGGCAATGACCGAGTCTACTGGCTCTGAAATTCGCAGTGAAGATTCTTGAGATAATGCAGATGACCAGAAATTAATAAATAGCGAACAATAACAAATTATAAAAAGTATGTTCTTAAATTTTCTCGGAATATTTATATTCATCTTTCTTCCTTTTTTAAGCAACTTTTTAGATAGCAGCTAACATATCTTAGGCTGCTCAATTACCGTGTTATAACTCAGGGTTAAGTTCGTATAAAAATCATTTAATATTTTGATTTGATTCGCTCTTAACTGACCCGAAAAAATGGGGACATTCAGGTTAAATTAAAACACACAAATTTTATCTCCGTCATCTCTTCAATGGCATATTTTAACCCCTCCCGGCCCATGCCGCTCAGCTTCACCCCCCCGTAGGGCATGTGGTCTACCCGGTAGGTGGGGTAATCGTTGATGATCACCCCGCCAACGTTCAGCCTTTTCACCGCCTTGAAGGCTTTGGAAATATCCTTGGTGTAGATCCCTGCCTGCAGTCCGTAGACCGAGGCATCCACCTGGTCTAAGGCATCGTCGAAGTCGGTGAAGGGAATGATGGAAACAATGGGGGCGAACACCTCCACACACATGATCTTCATGTCCGGTTTTACGTGAGTCACTACCGTGGGTTCAAAGATCGTCCCCTTCCTTTTCCCCCCAACCAGTATTTCAGCACCCTGATTAAGGGCTTCTCTTAACCAGTCCTCGGCCCGCTTGGCCTCCCCCTCGTCAATCATAGGCCCCACGTCGGTATCCTTCTCGAGGGGATCACCCACCTTGAGGCCTTTAACACCCTTGATAAATTTATCGGTGAACTCTTTTGCAATCTTTTGGTGAACGTAGATCCGCTGGATGGAGATACAGACCTGACCGGCGTTGGCGAAGGCTCCCACTAAAAGCCTGGGGATGACCCCTGTGGGGTCGGTCCCCTCGTCCAAGATGACGGCCGAATTGGACCCCAACTCCAGCGTTATCTTTTTCATCCCGACCCGGTCCCGGATGGCGGCCCCCACCGGGGGGCTACCGGTAAATGTGATCATTCGGGGCCGGGGGTCGGTCACCAGCCACTCGCCGACGGTGCTTCCTGGACCCATCACGATATTCAGGGCGCCTGGGGGGAGTCCGGCGCTCATGAGGATTTCCCCCAATTTTAGCGAGCTTAACGGGGTGGCCGAAGCCGGTTTTAACACCACCGTATTCCCAGCTGCTAGGGCCGGGGCCACCTTGTGAGCCACCAGGTTTAAGGGAAAATTGAAGGGGGTGATGGCACCGATCACCCCCAACGGGAACCGCAGATAAAACCCCACCCGACCCACGCCAGTGGGGGAAGCATCCATGGGGATGGTTTCCCCATATATTTGCTTGGCTTCCTCAGCGGCGAAGCGGAAGGTCTCAGCGGCCCGGGCCACCTCACCCGAGGCGAACTTCCACGCCTTGGCCGACTCGGAAGCTATAGTTTCGGCCAACTCTTTCGCCTTCTCTTTAATAAGCTGTGAGGTCTTCAATAAGATGTCAGACCGCTGATGGGCGGGTATTTCCGCCATCACCCCAAATGCCTTCTGGGCGCTTTCAATAGCCCGATCAACGTCTGCCTTACTAGCCTCAGGCACGGTTCCAATAAGGTCGTCGTTATTTGGATTTCGCACGGGAAAGAACCTGTCCCCTTCCAGCCATTCACCGTTTATTAACATCAAATATTTCTTCATCATCGCCCTCCCTAAGGTTTTCTATTACTTCGCTACTTGTCATTCTGACCCGGATTCATCAGGGGAAGAATCTCTTTTTCTTCCTAAGATCATATCAAATGAGATTCTTCAAAATGACATTATTGGGAAGTATCATTCTGAGCTGAAGTCAATTTTATGATATTACGAGACGTATAGGAACTTAGACCCTTCGGGGCTACTTATCAACCCAGAGGTTTGGGGAATTTCTGAGATGTTCGGCTACGGCAAACGATTGCGGTTGCGAGGCTCGAATCGTTATTCGTGGTATGGTTGCGGTTAATGTCTAATCCCCCTTATTTTCTTGATTGACCTGTTAAATGTCGATACGATAACCGAAAACCGCATGACGATATCCCGTCCCGAAGTTTCGGGATCGGGACAACTGATAACCGCTTAACGTAACCTACTATTTTTGAAGTCAATTATTAGAAATTCCGAGACGTTTAGTTAGAACGGGATAGATAATCAAGGGCCTTCCTTAATCTCCGCACCACCCGGTCTTTTCCCAGAACGACCATTACCTCAAAAATCCCGGGGCTGGCCCCCCGCCCGGTCAGGGCTATTCTGGCAGGATGGATGATGGCTGCCGCTTTCACCCCCATTCCCTCCGCCAGACCCCGGATGACCGTTTCGATCCCCCCCTCGTCAAATGGATCAATCTTCTCCAATGCCTCGACCAGCAGGGAAAACCACCGGGTCAGGTGAGGGACTCCCCAGAACTTACGGACTGCTTTGGGATCATAAGTGGTGGGATCTTTGAAAAAGTAGGTCCCCGCTTCTACAAATTCTGGTGTTTTTTTTACCCGATTCTTCAGGAGCTCTACCACCTTTTTTACATATTCCATCTCCGATTTAGATGACTCCTGAATGCCCCACTCTTTCAAATAAGGATAAAGATCCTGGACAAGGTCTTCTTCCGATTTCCGCCGCAGGTAGATGCCGTTCATCCATTCCAGCTTCTGCTCGTCGAAGATGGCATTGCTGGGTGAGATCCCGGACAGGTCGAATGCGGAGATGAGCTCACTTAAGGTCATCACCTCACGGTCGTCCCCCGGAGACCAGCCCAGCAGCGCCAGGTAGTTGCGTACCGTTTCCGGGAAATAGCCCTGCTGCCGGTATTCCTCAAGGGAGGTGGCTCCGTGGCGCTTGGACAGTCGTTTCCGGTCGGGACCCAGAATCAGGGGCAAGTGGGCAAAGAACGGGGGCTCCCATCCAAAAGCCCGGTAGAGCAATAGCTGTTTGGGGGTATTGGTTATATGGTCAGCCCCCCGGATGACGTGGGTAATACCCATATCGTGATCATCCACCACCACGGTGAGGTTGTAGGTAGGTTGCCCGTTCCGCCTGATAAGAATAAAATCATCTATCTCGGTGCCATCCACGGTGATCTTATTGAATACCCCATCCTTATATGATACTTCTCCCTCAAGGACCTGAAAGCGGATAACCGAGGGCCGTCCTTCCTGTAAATATTTAGCCCTGAGTTCAGGGCTAAGGTGTCGGCAAGTCCCGTCGTAGCGGTAGTCCTTTTTCTCCCTTACGGCAACCCGGCGCTTCTGCTCTAGTAGTTCGGGAGAACAAAAACAGTGGTAAGCCCGGCCTGATTTCACCAGCCTGTCCACTGCCTTTTGATGGAGGGAGATCCTCCGGGATTGAAACAGGGGCTCTTCTTCCCAGTCCAATCCCAGCCACCGCAGACCACCCAGGATCCCCGCCACCATTTCGGGGCTGGAGCGGGCTAGGTCGGTGTCCTCTATCCGGAGGAGAAATTTACCCCCCATCTTACGGGCATAGATCCAGTTGAATAGGGCCGTGCGGGCACCCCCGATGTGCAGGTGCCCGGTGGGACTGGGGGCAAAACGCACCCTCACTTTGTTGATCTCTTCAGTCACAATGTATTACCTCGGATTTTATAAAAAATTTTTTTCAAAAAATTGGCGTGATGGGAGAATGGGATGATGCTATACAAGTGAAATTGTTCCCCCAGGATCCCAAGAATTGGTCAGTCGGCGACCTGACTGATGCCTGACCGATCAGAGTCTGTGGGCGGTTCCTGGGTTGCTCCAAGGGCAACCTCTACACCACCGGCCCAACCGGCGATGAGGTTATACACCCAAAGGCCCATTGCAGTTAGAAGCGTTCCCCCCACCGACCACATGAGGGCTGAAAGAAGACCCACTGCCAAAACGCCCAACCCTTTTAAGGCTCCCAATCCCTCCCCCAGCCCTTCCCCGACCACCGTTTCCGACAACCGCCCCATCAATCCAATGAGAACCCAGCCGTAGAACAATCCCACTAAAAACCCCAGGACGAGGAACACCACAAAGAGAATTCTAACCGCCGACCAGATGTTCACACACTTCAGCTCGTATTTCATTTTATTGCTCCCATTAAAGTATTGTTAAAGATAAGAAGAATTTTGGTAAAAATCAACACAAAAGCCCCCTTTCAAGGTCGTGCCTGAAAAAGCACAACCATTGCCAGGGGGCTTTCGGGAGGGTGAGAGGGTAAATAATAATGGGGGCCGGTTATCGGGTCCCAGGTTTACAAACCCTCATGGGGTGAAATCCCGGTTTGTCTTCCCATCACCAAATTTAGATAAATGTCCCATTCTCGAAAGGCAATGACCCGGTTCCAAAAACCCACATCAATGGTGTTTTGATAGATGGGTTGCCCTTCCTTCTCCTCATCATCCCCTATCACCTTAGGGGAAAGGACAGTAGTTTTGGGTATACGTAAATAGGCCATGTTTGTCCCCTATTCAAATATTTTACACACCGGACACCGCCAATTGAAGTTGGGGGGGCGTTGGGGATGGGATCCGTTTTCTAAATGCCGGCTTCCCGCAAAGTGATGGTAAAGGCTGCACTCCCGCAAAAATGCGCCTTCCGGTGAGGCACAGAAATCAAATTTAAAAAAATGGTATTTTCCAATCCAAGTTTTCAACGCCTTAGCTAAGTTCCTATCAGCGCGGCCAACGTATTTGGGACTGGAATAGATCCCATTAAACAGGAGGAAAATACCAGGCGGCTTTGGTAAAACCACCGCCTCGATGATGTCCTTCTTCAGGGGAAACGGTCCTTGCATCTCGCCCACCCTCTTTTCTTGTATGGGGTCTGCCATACGATCTTTACAATAAGAACTAGGAGATTAAAACTCAACAAAGAATCCATTAGCTTTGTTTTACGTCCAATCAATTATTAATTTCTTCAACGATACGCTGAAATTCTTCGGGGGACTCTCCCCACTGATTGACAATAATCTGCTTTACTTTCTCAAACGACATCCCTTCCAATTTTAACATATCCCCGATGATTCTCTTCAACGCTGGTTCTTTCCAATACTTATGACAAATCTTTACGGTATCATATCTTTTCTTAAAATTCATATTTTCAATACGCTGAAAATTTTCTTCGTCTTTTGTACTCATGTTCCATCATCGCCCTATTTGTAGGTTTTACTTAATCTTAAAAAAACAGGATCAATTACAAACCCTAAAGATGGTCGGCATCAGTTCCACATCCAAGGTTCGCTTCAGCACGTAGCCGTCGGCCCGGCTCCTCAGTGCCGCCTCCCGATATTCGTCCTGGTCGTGTACGGTCAAGATGATGACCTTAACCCCAGGGATCTCATCTTTCAAAATCCCTGCAGCCTGAATGCCGTTGATCCCGGGCATACTGACGTCCATCAGCACCAAGTCCGGCTTCAGCTCTCGGGCCAGGGCCAAAGCTGCCTGCCCGTTGTCCACCTCCGTCAGCGTAATGGGCCGGGGCAATTTGGCCATCAAGAATCTCTTCAGGGTATGCCGAAAGCCGGTATGATCATCCACAATCAAAATCTTACAAATTTCCAAACCCATGGACAGCCTCCTTTTTACCTATAATATAAAATTTATTTTCCAATTAGTCAATTCGTAGAAATACCTGTTTTGCATGTAAAAAACACCTAATTTGCCTGTTTAAAATACCTAATACCCTGTGTTTTTCTACTAATGCACAAATGTTCATAAATAAAATCGAAGGGCTAAAAATTAACTGTCAAATAGAACCTTTAAATAAAAAAAGCCAGCACCCAAATTGAATGCTGGCAAGTTTGTTACTTCAAGGTTGCACCTTGAAGCATTACATACACCTTCAGGTTATACTCTGCTATTTTTTTCGCTGAGTTCAATTAAAATTTGATTCTGCTGATAATCTAAAGGTAAAGCTGTTCGCGTAAAATAGTAAAACAATTCTACCGCAAAAGGACCATCTTTTTGATTTTAATAAAATTGTTCACCGTCATCCTGCAGAAATATATGCCTGAGGGAATATCCCCGGCCTCCCAGGACAGGTGGTAAACCCCCGGTTCCATGACACCATCAGCCAGTCGGGCCACCTCCCGGCCCAGAACATCATAGATAACCAGCCTGACCCGGCCCCTTTCCTTTACAGAAAACCGAATTGTCGTTGCCGAATTGAACGGATTGGGATAATTTTGTATTAAGGCAAAGTCTCTCGGTATGAAGCCGGGCTTTTCGCCAATGAACATAAAGGGCAAAACCCTCAGGGTCACCAATACGTGAATTGAATCGGCCAGGGCGGTGTGATCAATGTGCAGATGGGCGTTGTAAAGACCAGTATCCATTCCGGCGGCATTAAAGGTCAAAGAAATTTCCTGCTCTCCTTCCTCCCTTATGTTTCCGTTTAAGGGGGATACGTACAGCCAAGTGATCCGGGCACCCAGGTCGTAGCCGTTCACATGGCAGGTGTCCCCCCGGATGGTGGCCACCAGCGTCCACCGTGCTGGGTCATAATCGGGGGTGATGGCCAGCCCACCCGGGTCTTCGTCAGGGGAACCCGGAAATTGGGTCAGGGTGCTGATCCCACCGCTGACCGGGTCTAACCTACTTATCCTCAGGGGGGGGATGCCGTCCTTGGAAAGAATGTAAAGGTTGGCCCCATCCGGGTCCTGGGGATGCCAGGCCAGGCCATATACCCGCAATTCATTAGCATATTGACGCAAAATCCCCCCATCCCTGCTTATTTCAAATATGTCCGTATGGGTCCCAGACACCCAGAAATGATCGGTGGATGGGTCGTAGGCGATGCTACGGCAGGGGAAAACCGGGGTGGGGATCTCCCCTACCGCCACCCCAGAGGTGTCGAAGCCGATGATGTCCACACCAAAGCTGCCGTAAAGAAAGCTGCCATCCCAGGCCAGATCCCGCATACCCCAGCCAGCCGATCCCCCGGGTTGTTCAAAGGAGCCGACATAGTTCCCTTCCCGATCGAAGCGATAGACATAGTTGGGCTGTTCGGAGTTGTTGGCCCCTGTGAGGTAGAAAAAGCTTGAGTCAAATTCAGCCCCCAGTATGCGCCCATCCCCGGTTGGGGTGCTGGCGTCGAAGGAGAAGACCCCTTCCCCCACCGCCGCGGTGTCCGTTCGCTCAAAGACCAACCGAATGGAATAGCTCACGGGACCGTTTCCGGGATTGCTGAGGTGAAAGGCAGCATCGGTCTGCTCCCCCTGAACAAGCTGAACCCCGACCTCAAGGGTATCCACAGCGATGTCGGGATGCAGCAGGGCAAAGTTTACCACCACAGTGTCAAAGTAGTCCATCACCACCCCTGTGACGGTATCCGGGATAAACCCCGGCTTACTGGCGGTCATTAGGTAAGTATCCGGGGGAATCTCAGAAATCGAATAGGACCCCAGGGTATCCGTCCAGGCCTGCAGGGTGTCGGAGGCCCCTTCAACCACCACCAATGCTTCCCCCAATGGCTCACCGGTGGCTGAGTCGGTCACTGTCCCTGTTAACATCCCTGATGGGGGGGGCTCGGTGATGAAGCCCCGGTTATAGAAGGACATATAGATAACCATATAATGTTCGCCGCCATACAGGTCCTCGTCGGCCTGGAGCACCGCCCAGGACCCATCCTCAAAGGTGGCACCGTAAGTCATGTAGTAGTGGCCCTGGACCACCACCCGGTCGGTGATTTCCCGATTTAGTTGATTATAGATCACCCACAGAGATGCCGACCACATCTCCCCGTCCGCGTGGACCTGACCGATGTAGTCCTCCGGATAATGCTTATTTGAGATCAAAAACCGCCCTGGCCAGAAGGGGTTGTGACCGTCCCAGTTGAACACCCAGTCCCGGTTAAAATCCGATATGGAAGCGCTGTAGCTGCCCGCCCAGTAATCCCCAAACCCCTCCCCCATGGCCCCCATATGGCCCCCGCCCCAGCTAGGCACCTGGGAGTGCTGGATGGCATGGCCGTATTCGTGGAGGATGACATCAGCGTCCTCGGCATCGTCCACCCCCCCCTCACCAAAGGCGAGGCGATTTGAGCTGGGAAGATAATGAGAATTGTCGGCCCCATTTAGGCCGTGGGGATCCGCCTGAATGGGCCCGTGCTGGATACCATCGAAGCCTAAGGATTGCAGCCACCGCTGGGAGGTGTCAATGAAATAATAAACCATCACGTCCTCAAACCCCTGCTCGCTTCGGGTGAACCAGAAGGAGTCAGGATCTATGGCGGTTGCGGGTGGGCTGGTGGGCGGTTCAAAGTCCAATATTTGTACCCAGGGGCCGTTCAGGTGATACACTCCCCCAGAAAGGGTGAGGTCCAACAGGGCCACCGTGTCCCGCTCGGCGTTGAGCTGAGGGGTGTCGGCATCCCCCCCGTCCACATAGCCCGGGTCTCCATAATTCACCCCCGCCGTGGTCAGGGGATCGGGGTTGAAGGCGAGCCCGGTGCCATCCACATAGCAGGCCCGGTCATAGGTCCACAGGACCTCTCCGGTTCCGGCATCCACCATCACCTCCCAGTCGCCTAAGGGGTCATCTACAGGAACGGAAACATCATAGGCTAAAATGGTCTTCTCTTTGTCTCTATAAATAACCAATTCGGCCTTTTGATCCCCGATCAATTTCCCCCGAACGCCCACTGCCCCCCGGGCGATAAGAATGGCCTCCTCCCCCGTTAGCCCCGGGCGAACCAATTTCAGGGCGATATTGGGCCAGAAGTTGTTGGTAACCATGGTCACCCAGCCCTTCCGGTTGAGAGAGACCACCAGCTCCCCCCTATAGACGGGGACACCCCTATGGACCTGATGGAAACGGACGTGATGCCCGGCCGGGCTTTCCTGCACGGCGGTTAGTTCAAACTCGCTTAGGTCAGGTTTGATCTTGAAAAGCCGATGGTTTTCCCTTAAAAATTGCTCCGCCATTTCCCTGGGGGAGCCCGTCAGTGGGCCATAATTAGCCCGATAGATAGCTAACGGAATGCCCGTCCCCTTCTCAAATCGGATGTTTCCCTTACGGATACTCTTCCGGATTTGAGAGGGTTCCGCCTGACTACCAGTGGTCAGGGGCTTGGTAGCTAAAGCAACGCTTATGCTGCCCATCCAGATGAACAGACCCACCGCGACGATCTTTCTCATTTCCCAATCATTATTTTTAATAACATAAAATTTTTCAATAAAGTTAAGACGAAATTTTAAATTAATCAAGAAAAAAGTTGTCCTGCTCTGCTGCCGGATGAAGAATTTCAGGGGCCCTTCCCCCGATAAGTCGGGGTCAGGATGACATCTGGCATCTACCCGTTTATGCTTTTCTGTGTCATGCGGCAAAAAGAAAAGCGCCCTAAGAATAAATGGGGTGCCTTTCTTAATTAAACTAGCAAGCGGATACGTGCTCGTCGGGGATGTTGTCCCGAATCACGAAGCTTCGGGACAGGACAGTTTTCACCTTTCAGGTACCGATGGATGACAACATCCATCGGGAGCAGGGAAGCTGTAGAATATCAAAAGCGATTAATCAACGTAAATTCAACCCCCTCAAATTCCGGACGGACGATACACACACCGCCCGCACAGATTTTTCCCTTCCTTCGGGTACCGCCGAATATGGTCAAGTCAAAGTTCTCCAGAAAATTAACATCCAACTGACCACCCACCCAGAACTTTTTGTCCGAAACCTGATCGGTGGTTCGCTCACCTAATATGGAAATGGTAAAAATTGGAGAATGAGCAAAACTCAACGCAAAAGCCAGATTGTAAAATTGTCGGTCGGTTAAACGGATTTTTGCATGCTGATGCTCATAAATAAACTTTATTGAATTATAATCACTTACATTACATTTGACCGACCCCAGAAAATTCAGGTAGCGTGCTTCCAGATCTTTCTGCTCTCCACTGCCTCCTACCAGATTCCAATCATCGGTGGGATCAAGTTCCAACTGTCCGTAATACTCCCGGTAAAGAAGCAAATTGTCATGATTTTCCGTGCGATTATGGTTCAGGGTTAATACTCCCATATCACCGAGGGTATAAGTCAACTCTACCAGATAACCTTCTTCATCATTGGCGTCCTGTACCCGCTGATGCCGATTGAGCAGTGTATACTGATGTTCCCGAATAACGGAAGGCGGATTATTATATGTTAACCCTTCGGTCAGATCAAAGTGATCGTAGTCACGATACTCCACCAAAGCACCCAGCAGCCCGACAAACAGATTGCCCATCATATACAGTGCGCTACCTTTGGGAAATTGTTCTGGATAATCCTTGAAAGCCCTCTCAGCATAAAAACTTCCCCAGTTCAGATTCATACTCCCGAACAAGGCTCCCCAATTCACTTTACCTTTGGAATTTAATTTGGTGGTAATGTAACTACCTCCAAAATGAAAAGCAGGGTGCGGTTTCAGTTTTAATTCAGTCCCCTGTAAGGGCTCAAATCGCCGGCCCCGGCGATCGCGGGGGCGACCTCCCAAAGCCTGAATATCCACATATTTGCTATGATACTTGAATTTCACGCCATCTATGTTGGTATCCCAGCGCAAGGTGCGGCTGTCAAATGATCGTAAAACTAATCCTCTTCCAAATAAACTGTAATAATTCCCAATGGTTACCGCTAAATTTTTGGTGTGGTATTCCACAAATCGTTGGGAAACTCCCTGACCGATGGTGTCCTGGGAATAAGGCTGTGGGGGTAGATGAAATTCATAGCGGAGACCTATCCGCCAGTTCTGATGTTTCAAATAAACATCTGTCCAGTCTTCAAAATATTTCTCGTCTGTCTTACGATCAAGGGAATATTCTAAATAGTTGTTACCCTGTAACTCTATTTGTGCTAACCCCCCCCCCGTCGTTAGAAATAGAGCCCAAATAGAAACCAAAAAAATTGAAAATCGAATCTTCATACCATTGGCTAATTTAATAATTTTTTTATCTTTTCCTCAAGTTCCTTTTCATCCCCAACCCGGTAACCCATATGGGTGTATACTATTTGTCCGTCCCTATCCAGCAATACTGTATAGGGAAGAAGAGTACCCCGGAATAGTTTCAGGACCTCATTATTAGTATCCAACAAAATGATAAAAGGATACCGATGGGACCTTACAAAGCTTTTTACCCTTCCCACCGTCTTGGGATCATCCACCGAGATGGCTAAAAACTTTACCCCTTTTTCTGAATGGTTCTTATAGATCTTTTTGATCTTCTTCAATTCCTCAATACACGGCATACACCAGGTCGCCCAAAAGTTCATTACAATGGGACCTTCACCCAGATTTTCATAAAGTTGGTAATTTTTTCCGTTTAAATCCGGCAAAGTAAAATCCGGAGCCCTATTCGATGTTTCTTTTTCCTCCTGCGCTAGCCCCATCGTGGTAATGACTAACATAATTAAAAAGGCTAAACTGCGCTTCATAACTCCTCCATTTCTTACTCTTATTTTTTCAGTTTTTTTTGTTGGGTTGGCTTAAAATCGGGGATAACGGGTCCAGGCAGCCTGTAAAACCTGTTTGGTGTTCAGGTCTTGTAAAAAAGCTACCACGGTAAGGTCCTGTCCCCATTGGCTTTTTAAGGCAAACTGAAAATCTGAGTGAATTTTCATGCCGGAAAACAAATCCACCGGCTGAACATCTTCGTCGGTATAAAAATCGCGAAAAACGGCCTCGAAGTGCATCTGTCCATTGGTGCCCGGAGGGTTTTGGTAATCAATCACATCCTCAATCAGGGCAATATGCAACACGGTGCCAGAAGGAAGATCTTGCAAGGCTTTGACTTGTATCCTTCCGCTGATCAGGGTATCCCCACGCTCTAATTGCTGTAAAGCAATAGTGGCACTGGGACTTTGCTGGAGATGTGTTTCTATCAGCGTTCGGTAACTTTGTTCATCCAGGGGGCTATCGATCGGTTCACCGTCAACATATGCCCGTGGGATAGATTGGAGTTGATAAAACAGCATACGGGAATCATTTCCATCTTTCCCGGAAAGATACATCGGGTCGAATGGAGAAGGCGAATTGGTGTGATATCCGACGGCAATTATTTGGGCGATGCCGTAGCTATCCAACAACTCGTCTACAATAGCATCGGCCTGGGGACAGGGGAGACAATTGGTATTGGAAAAATGCTCCAGTAGCACAACCCGTTTTAAAATTAAATTTTCAGTTATCCGAATTAATTGATTTGATGTTATTTGAATGTCCTTTTGTACCGGCTGGTAATTGCTTTTCCATATTTGAATACGATAGTTTCCTTCTGGAATTCCCGGTAAATTCAAGGGGGTATAGCCAAAATCCAATCTGTTAATGTAGACCCGAGCGCTGTCGGGAACGGTGGTAATCTGCAGATCCCCAGAGGTGACTCTGTTCAATTCAAACTGAACAGTCTTTTCCCAACCTTCTTCCACGGTCACCAAGGCGGAATCTGGTGTTGGTTTGGTGGTCGCTAAAAAAACATGAACCACGTGTTCGCCTGCAGGGACATTTTCCAGCAGAGCAGGTGTCTCTTCACCAGTATCTTTATAATCCAGAAAAATCCGCGCCCCGTAATAATTTACCGATGTCACCAGCAAATTCCCAAATTCCGGGTTATAACTGACGATATTCCCTTCTTTGGTCGTACAGGACATCAAAATCATATATAAAACAAACAAATAATTCAATAAACGGAAAGGCCAAATTCGACGCATAAGAAACCCCGAATTAATATCTCAAATAGCAAACTTATTAAAAAAAGCTACTTAGACGGTTTCTGTTACTAACTTGGAATAACTTGAGTGGCTCTTCTATTCAATTACGGGGCATAACATTTTGGTTTAAAATAAGAAATGTTTTTCTAACTGTCAAGAAAAAAATTAACTGACACAAAAAAATAAAAAAACCGCCGGATCCTTTTTGAAACCCCGACGGTTTCCTGCTGCTGAACATGTGGCAGTAAAAGAGTATTCAGTCCTACAGCTAGTTCAGACAAACGTTCTTAATCACTCATCTCACCAACAACATCTTTTTCACAGCGATAAAATTTTTGGCCTTCACCTGATAAAAGTATACCCCGCTGGGCATGGGGTTTCCCTGTTGGTCTCGTCCATCCCAGGCCACTCGGTAAAGTCCCGCTAACACATCCCCATCCACTAAGGTGACCACCTCTCGACCCAGGATGCTGTAAACCCTGAGCGTTACCAACCCCTTTCCCTTGACGTTAAATGCAATAATAGTCCTGGCGTTAAAAGGATTGGGTGAATTGGGCCACAGACGAAAATTACCCGGGCTTCCTGCATGCGGTTCAGGGACAGCACCTACCTGAGCAATGGTGGTGAAGGTAATCCCCGCCTCCTGTGTGGTATCCCCTAAGGAACGAAGTGTCATGGTCACCCTCCCCTCACCGGGAAGGCCAGAGGGATATACATGCACGGTAACCGTCTCCGTCTGGGCGGGCTGGAAGGGATAGTTCAGGGTGTTCCCGATGACGCACATTTGGCCCACACAAAAATTGGAACCCCAACCGGTGGGAAGCTCTGCTCTCTTGACGAAACGATAAGTGTCCGCTGAAGTACCCGTATTCGTCAAAAAGGATAGGAAGACGGCCTCCGAGTCGGGATGGATGACCCTGAGTGTTTCATCAGCCATGTAGCTGAAACCATAGTCCTGAACCCTATCCGGTTCCTGATGATCGGAACCGTAAGAGAATGGCACTGTGGCAAAAGTAAATAAAATTACAAACATACAGAACCATTTAGTTTGCATGGATTCTCCGGTCTTATATTTAAGGCTGGGGCAGACTTGTTATGGCCGTTGGTTCCGGGGTAAGTTATTTGATAAGAAGCATCTTTCTGCTCGCTATAGACCACATGTTTGGCGATCTGATATTGGGCGAAAACAATACCCAAAGAAGTAAAGACCAACGCTAAAACCAGGACTAAGAAATTAGCCCCGTAACTTCGGGGCAACTAAAATAGTGGTCTACAGCCCGTAGGGAATGATGATATAGAAACAAGGATTGCCTAAATTTTAAAATCTTGGTAATTTTTGAAATTAAAGTGGAACGTTTTTGTTGCCAATTCTTAGAAATTCCGAGACGTCAATAGTTAATTTTTTTCTACACGTTCAAAACAAAAACATGGATTCAAAACCCGGTTTTTGGGTATTACCTGTTTAAATAAAATAACCCACTACTTTATCCGCCACATACCCAAGGGCGATAAGGCCACCCGTAAACAGATGAACCATAACAGTCCCGGCATTGGCGGGAACGAGACGGGTGGGTTGGGCGTAATATTTCCGGGTCATCCAAACTGCTCTGAGGGCCATAGGAAAGGTTAAAAGACCCAGCAGGGCAAAGGGGGACACCAGCCCGAAGGCCACCCCCAAAATTAAGGAAAGGTAGGTGGCCGTCATGATGGCAATATAGCCGATTACCCCCTTCCTAAGTCCCAACCTCACCACCCAATGAGCCTTGCCCACCGTTTTGTCCGCTTTGTAGTCGGGAAATTGGTTGATATAGAGGACCCCGGTTATCAAAAAGGCCACCGGCAGGGCGGCTACGGCCGGCTCCCAGGCTAACGCCTGGGTCTGTACGTAATATGAGCCCAGGGTCATAAGCACGCCGAAGTTTAACCCCACCGCCAGTTCCCCCAGCCCTAAGTTGGCCAGTCGGAACGGGGGGGCAGTATAAAAGAAGCTGCAGAATATCCCGATGATCCCCAACCAGAGGACGGGCAGCCCCCGGGCCCAGGCCAGGTAGAGACCGATCAAGCTGCCAAGGGCGTAGAGGATCAGCGATTCTGCCAGCACCACCCTGGAGGACAGAAGTCCCCGCTGGATGAGTCGGCTCCCTCCCGTGAAGGGCCTTACGTAATCCACGTTAACCCCATCACAGCCGCTCTTGTGGTCGAAGTAGTCATTGGCCACGTTGCAGCCGGCATGCAGGAACACCCCCCCGATCAGGGTAAGCAAAAAATAGAAGGGACGAAAGACCCCGGCGACCGCCCAGGCCACCGCCGCGCCCAGGACGATGGGAACAACCGAGGCGGTGAAGAAGGGAGCCCTCAGCTCCTCAAGCAGAAACCTTACCCTGGGGGGCCTATCGGAACAGACCGAGCTTTTTCCCTTTTTGTTGTTCTGTTTCACCTAAAACACTCTTTTATCAAAAAGGCGGGACCGGGCCCCGCCTGAATGAAAACTCAACCAACTTACTACAACCTTCCCTACCCATTCAGAAGGGCAGATCCTCTTCCCCGGGTGCTTCTCCCTCAGCATCCGCCTCGGGTTCTTCGGGGACCTCTTTGGCCTCCTCCCGGCGTCCCAGCATCTGCATCTGGTCGGCGTGCACCTCGGTGGTATACCGCTTGACCCCGTCCTGGGTCTCCCAGGAGCGGGTGCGCAGCCGCCCCTCGATGTAAACCTGCCTTCCCTTCTTCAGGTATTCACCGGCGATCTCGGCCAGCTTCCGCCACAGTACGATGTTGTGCCACTCGGTGTGGTCCTGCGGGTTCCCGTCTTTGTCCTTCCATCTCTCGGTGGTGGCCAGGGTGAACTTCGTCACCGCCACCCCCGAGGGGGTAAACTTCAGCTCCGGGTCCCGGCCCAGATGTCCAATCAAGATAACTTTGTTTACACCCCTTGCCATTTATACCACCTCCTCTCTTTTTTACAGAGTATACGAAATAATAGAAAAAAAGTCAAGATAAAAATGAATTTTCGAAAAATATTTTCATTTAATCGGGAATTACCAGAACCCCCGCCCCGTTGACCTGGCCCCCTTTGAGGAGTTGAAGGACGCGGTTGGCCTCCCTTAGGGGAAAGGTCTGGGTCTGGGTGCGAACCGGGATCTGGGCGGCCACCCCTAAAAGCTCCCCACCGTCCTTTCGGGTGCTGGCGGTGACGCTCCGTACAGTCTTCTCGTAATAAAGATGTTTGGTATAATCCATTCCAGGAATATCCGACATATAGATCCCCGCCAACGCCAGGGTACCCCCTTTATCCAATACTCGGAGGGCATCCAGAACCAGCGGTCCAGCCGGGGCGAAGATGATGGCACTGTCCAGCTTGCGGGGCGGCTTATCTGTGGCCTGACCTGTCCAGGCAGCCCCCAATTCTTCGGCTAGTTTCCGATGTTCTTTGCTTCGGGAAAAAACATAAACCTCACACCCCCAGTGTCGGGCCACCTGGATTGCGATGTGGGCCGAGGCCCCAAATCCGTAAAGACCCAACCGACCCCCGGGTTGGGTTTCACTTAGCCGCAGGGCCCGATAGCCGATGATCCCCGCACACATCAAGGGGGCGGCCTCGACGTCGGAAAATTGATCCGGAATGGGATAGGCGAAGGCCTCAGGGACCAGAGTGTATTGGGCGTAGCCCCCGTTGACATGGTAGCCCGTAAAGCGGGCCCCTTCACAGAGGTTTTCATGGTCCTTCGAACAATAAGAACACCTTCCGCAGGTGGAATGAAGCCAGGCCATGCCCACCCGGTCCCCTACTTTGAAGCGTGACGCTCCCTCCCCGAGCGTTTCCACTACTCCTATCACTTCGTGCCCGGGGACGATGGGCAATTTGGGCAGGGGGAGCTCGCCCTCCACCGTGTGCAGGTCCGTGTGACAGACCCCGCAGACCCGCACCCGAACCAAAATTTCCCCGGGTCCGGGTTCCGGGATGGTGATGTCAGCCGGTTCCAAGGGGTTATCGTCTACACCCTTGGGACTATTCAAGATCATGGATTGCATCATCTGCATCAAATCACCGATTACGAAAACCACTTTTATCCATTTTATTTCTCCATACGGGGATCGATCCTTTCAATCCCCTCGATAGCGTCAAAATACCTGTCCGTGGAATAGATTTCTGTTATATAATGATTCATCATTACCCCAGCATGCACAGCATCCCTGGGCTGGACAATTGGATATTTATTGAGAATGTCAACCGCTACATCCCAGATCTTCTCGGGAAACAGGTAGGATGTTTTGCATTAGATCCACTATCCGGTTGTATGTAATCATCCCTCGTTCTGCTTTTCCCTGTTTCCAGAAGCGATACAGAACTTCTTGCAACACCTCGGTGTCTGTAACCACATCGATATCCTGTCTGGCTATTTTCTCAATTAATAAAGCACACACTCTCTTCATGGGATGGGCAGTGCCTACAGCATATATAAAGATATTGGTGTCAACGAACTTTGTTGCCATCATTAACCCAACGTTCTTGAACTTCCGCTTCCATTACCTCCCAATCATCCACTTCCAAATCATTTTGTTTCGTTAACGCTTGGGCAGCCTGAATTCGACGTTGCTGGGAAATAGATGGATAGGCCTTCTCCAGGGCACGCCTTACCAACTCTCCGACCGAAGTTTTCCCCTGTTTTGCTAAAGATTTAAGGCGCTCATATTCTTTGGGATCAAATAGAATCTGTGCCCGTTTAGTTAAGGTGGACATTTTTCACTACTCATTTCTAAACATGTTGGTGTGTATAATTTAATAAAGAAGGGTTTAGAAGTCAAGAAAAATCAAGGTCTTTCGTCTTTTTTGTTCTCGGCTGTAATTATGTTTTCCTTTCCTTCTTCTTCGCCGCCGGGAAAACTAAGTTTGAATAATACATAAAGAAAAACCATTGAAGAGATTCTGGAAAAACCTTGAGTTTCTTGGATTAATTCCCTCTTGGACCCTTCCTCTACCTCAAAATCCATAGATGTTTAATCTCGACTACACTAGCCAATAATAATATCTTAACGGGATCTAATGCCCTCCCAAATACCATTGGCTCGTAAACCAATATAAGGGGGTGGGTAAACCGGGCCGCTCCCGCTTCCTTTTGTGTGCCATTTACCCAAAACAGAATCAGAGACACCTTCAAGATACCCAGTAAAATAGAAAAGCGTATTATTGTAATGTCCAAGCGTATCTTTTATTGTAAATGGAAAGTAGATGATGACTGAATCTCCGAATAGGATTTTCCCCTCCGCCGGCATATTTAAAGCGAAAGTATCTCTTTCCCACAAAAAGGAGGCATTACCGCCCATCATAATTGAATCTCCCCATTCTATTTCAGTAAATGCAATGGAAAGTGGGGCATCCTCAATATGTGTAGTATCAGAATAGCCCAGACTATCGTAAATAATCTTTCCATCTGCTTCCCCCTCCCAAATTGTTTTCTCGCCTCTTTTCAAAAAATAATTACCCCCGCTACCAGTAGTACCAAAAGCAAAAGTTCCTTCGATCCTATCATCGGACAGAGTTCCAACACAGACAATAGAGTCTTCTTCTTGAAAGATTATTAGATTGAAATCTATTCCGTTCTCTGAAGCACCCGAGACCTGGCTAACTTCATATACTGGAGTATCAAAAAACCCGAAGTAAAAGATGGTCGCTGTGCCGGAGATTGTTTTACCTTGACCCACCAAATCGGCCCAAACTCTTCCAGTGAAAAGAGTATCAGATGGAGAATTTAATTGTGCCCAAAATCCCATCCAATTTCCAGTAAATTCATTTTCTTCATTACCAATTGTGGGTTGGTCTTTTGTGCATCCTAAAGTAAGAACAATAACGAATACTATACCCAATAAACCTATGTTTTTATGTTTATATATCCCTGACTCCATTCAGTCCTCTCACTTAAGTTTTTCTCTCTTTCTTCTTCGCCGCCGGAAACAGGACGTTATTGAGAATTAACCGATACCCAGGTGAATTTTTGTGCAACGAGAGTTCGGTGGGTGGGTCGCCGATGAGGTGTCGGTAGTCCTCGGGGTCATGGCCGCCGTAGAAGGTGAAGGTGCCCTTTCCGTAGTTGCCGTGGATGTATTTCACCTCATCGGTCCCTTCCACTTCTCCCAGAATAATAACCGATTTTTTTACCCGATTCTTGTGGAACCCGGTGGTCTGACCCATAAACCCCTTGATGACCGAAGTATGATCCTGGGTTAGCATGGTGGGCACAGGGTCGTATTTGGCGGCGAAGTCGAATAAGACGAAATAATCGTTGGCCTCACCCCGGCGGGGGATACCGGAAAGGGGGGTAGTGTCAATGTCTGAGAATTCGTAAACAAGGGGATTCATCTCTAAGATAAAATTTTCAAACACGAGGGTTTTGGAATAGTCCAGCTTTTGTTGGCAGTCGGGATCGGCGGGATCACCATCGAACACCTCAGGGGCAATATCTGCCTTCTCCGCTGCCAAGGCAATGTCAATGGTGTCGGTGGCCGAGCACATGGCGAACATAAACCCACCGCCAGCCACGTATTCCTTGATCTTGCGGGCTACTGCCTTTTTTAACTCGGATACCTTCCGAAAACCCAGCCGCCGAGCCTCCTCTTCAAAGAGAATCTGCTGTTCTATATACCAGGGGGCGTTGTGAAAGCTGGCATAGAACCTACCATATTGACCGGTAAAATCCTCGTGGTGAAGATGGAGCCAGTCGTATTCGAGCAGCTCCCCGCGCAGAACCTCCTCATCCCACAGGGTCTTATAAGGGATTTCGGCGTAAGTCAAAGCCAGGGTTACGGCATCGTCCCAGGGTTGAAAATTAGGGGGGGCGTAGATGGCAATCTTGGGGGGCTTCTCCAAAAGGACCACCTCCATGTTGTTCTCCTCAATGGTGGCATAGATCTGGCTGACCTGGGCCCCATCCAAAACTACAAAGGCCACCCCCCGCAGCCGGCACTGCCGCTCGATGGAGGGATAATCGTCCAGCAGAAAAGACCCGCCCCGGTAGTTCAACAGCCATTCCACATCTATCCCCTGCTCCAGCACCCAGTAGGCGACCCCGTAGGCTTTGAGATGATCGGTTTGATTTAGATCCATAAAAATCAATATCTTCTGGGAGAGCAGGGATTGGAATAAAACCAGCACTAGAAATAGACTAAAGAACAGACGTTTGAAGTTCATTTTTTTATCCTACGATCTGGTGTTTTGTAACCGCGAAAGCTCCTTAACGCGAAAATTCG
This sequence comes from Candidatus Zhuqueibacterota bacterium, assembly GCA_016783505.1. Classification (GTDB taxonomy): domain Bacteria; phylum BS750m-G25; class BS750m-G25; order BS750m-G25; family BS750m-G25; genus BS750m-G25. The sequence goes on from JADHWK010000031.1 coordinate 27,318, forward strand.
ATCTGAGAACACCCTCCACTTGTGTTTTGCGCTTTTCTCTAATGTTAGCGGTTACCAATCAATCCGTATTACCACATTGCTTCAATCCCGAAATTTCGGGAAAGCAATCCAAAATTCTCTTCTCTTAGGGTTCAGGTTTTTTAATCGGGATTATCATTGCCTCCAATTCTCTTAGCCTGGTCCGGGCTCGCTCGGCGTACAGACTCCGGGGATATTCAATAAGCAACCGTTCATATTCCCGGCAGGCGGATAAGGTATCCTTCAGCCCTTGTTCGTAAATAAGTGCAATGGCTAACTGGGCCTCTTCCGAAAATCGTCCTTCCGGAAAAGCGGCAAGCTCTCCTCGATAGCTCTCAATGGCGTTACCGAACTGTCCGTTGAGGGCGTATACCTCCCCCAGTCTCAAAAGGGCCGACTCCCGGAGCGGGGATGAACCCTGGGCAATTTGATGAAAGAGACCGATGGCCTCCTCATATCGCCGCGCCCTAACCAACAGCTCCCCCCGGGCAAAATCCTTCAATCCCCCCTCTGACTGAAATTCCCGAATAAAAAATAACAAATTCAGGGCATCGTTGGTCATGTCCCCATTCATGTTTTCGGCGGATAATTTTTCCAGACTTTTTTTAGCCTCCTCAAAATCCTCCCGCAGGTAGCAGACCTCGGCCAACTTGAACCGGGCTATGGAAACCTGGGTACGGTCCCTCTTTACCCTTTGGGCAAGCACCTGTTTATATTTCTCCTCGGCCCCTTTTAGGTCCCCCTGGGCCACCCGGCAGTCCCCGAGGCGAAGAAGAGCCCTGGTTCTCTGGGGTCCGGAACGCAAAACTTGGGTAGCTTGGCCGAACGCCTCCTCGGCACCTTTCAGCTCGAAAAATTGTTCAAAACGTATATCCCCAATCCGTATCCATCCCTCGGCTGTCTCCGGGGAACGGGGGGAGCTTTCCGTCAACCCCTGATATTGTAAAATGGCCCCGGAAAAATCAGCCAACCCCTCCAGGGCCTCTCCTAACCCCAGGACAACCTTGGAAAAGTTAGGGGAGTCAGGATAGTTTTGTAACAGGTATTGAAAGGCCTCTTTGGCCAGGGCAAATTCCCCCTCTTTAAGCAGGGATTGGGCGCACTTGAACAGGGAAAGCCCCCTGGTATGTTCCATCACATCCAGCTTTCTGTATTCATCAAAGGCCCGCTGGTAGTCCCGGTTCTTGAAGGCAAAACCGGCCAGAAGCCTACGCACCGCCGGATC